>JBDKHX010000315.1:0-3112 GCA_039797415.1 Pseudomonadota bacterium
CACTTGACCGACGGCGATCAAACCATCGGGTGTGACCTCACCAGCCGGCATGCGGGGCACCACGGAGTAAGTGCCGTCCTTTTGAATGTTGCCCAGGAAGTAGTCGTTGCTGTCTTGCAGTCCGGCCAGGTCCTTCTTGAGCACAAAGTCATTCCAGCAAGACGCGAGGATGTTGGCAGCCGTGGGTTTGCAAATGTCGCAGCCCAAACCTTGACCATGCTTTTCCAGCAATTGTTCGAAGCTGCGGATGTTGCCAACACGGATCAGGTGATACAGCTCTTGCCGTGAGTAGGAGAAGTGTTCGCACAGGTGGTTGTTGACCGCCATGCCTTGCTTCTTCATTTCCACCTTCATCACTTGTGTGACCAGGGGCACGCAACCGCCGCAAGTGGCACCCGCTTTGGTGCAAGCCTTCAGGTCGGCAATCGTGGTCACACCTTCAGACACAGCCTTGCAGATCTGGCCTTTGGTGACGTTGTTGCACGAGCACAGCTGAGCCGTTTCAGGCAAGGCATCAGGGCCCAAGCCAGGCTTGGCCTTGCCATCGCTGGAAGGCAGGATCAAAAACTCAGGATCAGCAGGCAATTCAATGCCATTGAGGGCCATTTGCAGCAGCGTGCCGTACTCGGTTGCATCACCCACCAACACGGCGCCCAAGAGCTTCTTGCCGTCTTCACTGACCACGATCTTTTTATAGATCTGGCGCAGCTCGTCCACATAGAAGAAGTTGCGGGCATGAGGGGTCTTGCCTTGCGCATCACCAATGCTGGCCACGTCCACCCCCATCAGCTTGAGCTTGGTGCTCATGTCGGCGCCCACAAAAGCCACGTCATCCAGACCGGCGATGTGACGGGCGGCCACACGGGCCATGTCATAACCAGGTGCCACCAAGCCAAAGGTTTGCTCGTTCCAGGATGCACATTCGCCAATGGCGTAGATGTTGTGATCGCTGGTGCGGCATTCGCTGTCGATCACGACACCGCCACGTGGGCCAATGGCCAAGACGCATTGACGTGCCAATTCATCACGTGGACGGATACCGGCGGAGAACACGATCATGTCGGTCTCAAGATAGGTACCGTCTTCAAACACCATGCGGTGCAGGTGCTCTGCACCGTCCACAATCTTGACCGTGCTGCGGCTGGTGTGCACGTGCAAGCCCAGGGCTTCGATCTTGTTGCGCAAGATGCGGCCACCGCCTTCATCGACTTGGGCTGCCATCAAACGCGGTGCAAATTCGACCACGTTGGTATCTAGGCCCATGTCGCGCAAAGCCTTGGCACATTCCAGGCCCAGCAAGCCACCACCCACCACCACGCCATTTTTGGCCTTGGCACCAGCGGCCTTCATCGCATCCAAGTCTTCGATGGTGCGATACACAAAGCACTTGTTGCGATCACGACCTGGCACGGGCGGCACAAACGGGGTCGAACCGGTTGCCAACACCAACTTGTCGTATTGAATCTCTTCGCCGTCAGCGGTGGTCACGGTGTTTGTGCGGCGCTCAATGGCCACTGCCTTGGCGGCCAAACGCAGCTTGAAGCCGGTGCGCTCAAAAAAGCCGGGTTCGACCAAGGACAGGTCTTCAGCCGTTTTGCCAGAGAAGTATTCAGACAGGTGAACCCGGTCGTAGGCTGCGCGAGGTTCTTCACACAAAATCGTGACCTCGGCGTTCTTCAAGCCGGACTCAGCCAGGCTTTCGAGAAACTTGTGGCCAACCATGCCATGACCAATGACGACGATCTTCATATCTGCTCCTGCAACGCGAGGGATACAGGCAACCTGATGGGATGAGCCAAGCTCGAATCCGCAAAGGGGGCCTGAAACAATGGGGGAATGAACAGCCGGATCAACCCAACAGGGTTGAGATGTCCAGCTGATTTCCGCCGTCGTTAGCGGAGACCATGAAGTGCGCTGAGGCGACGATACCTGCGGGCACGTCGTCGAACATGCAATCGGTGTGCCAGCCTCTTTCTAGGGCGAAAGCAACGGAATGCCCGACCAACAAGCCGTCCACGCACCAAATCAGAAAGCTCAACCAAAGCAAAACGCCCCACCTTGGGGCAAAAAATCAGTCTGGGGCTTTGTAAACCAGAACTTTCAGCGCACGATCACTGGAGACATCCGCAAAAGCGCTGGGATTCGGCAAACGTTGCTCAAAAATCAACTCTGGCGCCAACTCTTGCATTTGATCCTGCAAGAATGCGGGCCCCAACTTGGGCGAGTTCAAACACAGCAACGCGTGTCCGCCAGGCATCAACAGATCGGGCAAACGCCGCATCAGGCGGGCGTAGTCCTTCTCGGCCACGAAACTACCCTTTTGGTAGGTGGGCGGATCCAGGATGATCAAGTCATAAGGACCGCTGCGGGTGACCTTGCCCCAGGTCTTGAAGATGTCATGCGGCAAAAAGCTCACAGCAGAGCTGATGCCATTGAGTTGGTGGTTTTGCTTGCCAATGCCCAACGCCCCACCGCTCATGTCCACATTGGTCACCTGTCTGGCGCCGGCCCTCATCGCCACCACCGAGAAGGCACACGTATAGGCAAACAGGTTCAATACCTTCACCCGCGACCGGGCAGCCACGAAATCAGCCACCCAACGGCGGCCCCCGGCCATATCCAGAAACAGGCCGTGGTTCATGGCTCGCAGCAAGTGCACGCGGTATTGCGCGCCTTGCTCCGTCACCACATGCGGATCAGGCACGCTGCCTGTCACCAGGCGGGTATCGGCGCGCACTTCATCCCGGTGTTGGAACACCAGATTCAGTGGCTGACCGGGGGCCAATTGATCCCAACGGGCCGCCAAGGCTGCCCGGACCGTGGCGACATCGACATCGCTCACCGGCTGAAAACTGGTCAGCAAAAAGACGGGTGGATAGGCATCCAAGGTCCAATGCTCGCAGCCTGGATAAAGCCCACCACGACCGTGAAAAATCCGCTGGGCGTCTGTAGGCAATGCCATCGTCTCGATGGCCTGAAGCAAGGCTTGCATGATGGAGGTGTACGACTAAGTGATTCTGTGCTGCGTGCACATCAAAGGACCGGTTAACGCCGAGCCTCGCCGCTCCAGCCGTTCTAGCCCCCGATCTTACGGCGTCACGTCGACCGGTTG
>JBDKHX010000316.1:0-3106 GCA_039797415.1 Pseudomonadota bacterium
GACAAGGTGAAGGGGAATGATGGGAATCCACTCCGGTACTCGACAACGAATCGTGCATATTTGAACTCTGATGTCAGTACCACAGCGCTTTTGAATCGGTTGACCTATGTTGGTACGGAGCGTGTCTTGGGGGCTAATTTGGGCTTTACTGTGATGCAGCCTTTGGGTATTCGAAAGGGTACTTTTTCGTCAACTCCTATTGATCCATCTAATCCCGTCCATGTGGGAACAGCTGCTGCGGTCGCTGCTCAGGCTGGCTTGCAAAATGGCAAAGTAACCGGTATTGGTGATCTTGAATTTGGACCGTTGATGCACTGGGAAATCGGTGATAACCAGTCAGCCAACTTTGTCCCCACTATCGTTCTTCCAACTGGCGATTACGATGCGAGCCGTCGTTTGAATATGGGGTACGGTAATTTCTATACATTCCGTCCATCAGCTCAATACGCTTTCATTGGCGACGGTTGGGATGTGGGCGCGCGTGGTGTGTTGTCGTTCAATACACGCAACAAAGGAACCGGCTATTACTCGGGCAACATGGTGAACATCGATTGGCAGGCCATGAAGTTCGTGAGTGAAGATGTCCGTGTTGGTTTGCAAGGTTATTTGGTGCGTCAGTTGAACGGTGATTCTTGCAAAGCGGCTGAGGCAGAGGTGGCAGCATGTGCCGCACCATTGACCAGCAACAAAACGAGCGTCAATGCGGTCGGCCCTTCTGTCGCATGGCTGAAGAATGGCGGTGAGTTTTTGCTCGAAGGTAAATTCTTGAAGGAATTCGGCGCTAAAAACAGAACCGAAGGCGAAGCCTTCTGGCTGACTCTGTCCAAGCCTCTGTAATTCGGCTTTTTACTGTCTCAACAGTTGACGAAGACCGCGCCAGCTAGCGGTCTTCGTTGATCCAAATTTGGTGTCTTGGAGCGTCTCTGATATGTCTGATACCTTTGATTCGCGTTCTGAAGTGGACGGCCTGCGTCGTAAGTTGCTCTTGGGCGCTGCGGCTGCAAGCACCTTGGGCCCTTGGGCAACCTCTGCTCAAGCTGCCGTTGAGCTGGAAGGTGTGACTGTGGCTGACACTGCCATGGTCGGTGGCAAGAAACTGATTTTGAACGGCGTGGCACTTCGCAAGCGTGGCTACTTCAAAGCCGACGTGACCGCTTTGTACCTGCCTGAAAAGCGCACCACGCCTGAGTCGATCTTCAAGTTGGATGGGCCTCGCCGCATTCAGCTGAACATCTTGCGCGAGTTCACCTCGGGCACGATCTCACGTATTTTTGTGGCTGACTTCAAGCAGGCAGCCACTGACGAAGAATTCAAGAAGTTGATCACCGTGGTGGGCCAGATCGGCCAAGCCTACGGCAACGTCAAGAGCGTCAGCCGTGGCGATGTGGTCAACTTTGACTGGGTGCCAGGCACGGGCTTTTTGCCTTCGATCAACAACAAGCCAGTGTTCTTGGAGCCAGGCCAGCCTTTGGTCATGAAAGACGAGTTGGCCTATCAGATCTACTTGCGCATGTACATCGGTACGTCAGTCCCTGAAGATCTGCGCAATGGTTTGCTCGGTTTGACCAAGTTGAACCGCAAGGAAGACTGATCGGTTCAGCACTGATAGTGCGCATCCAAAACAGGCGGCAGGGGTGAGTCAATCAGCCCTGCCGTTAGTCTTAGGGCGTCTGCTGTTTCATCATTCAGTAGCCCCTGGTGGCTGTGGTTGAGGGCTTCTTCAACCCATGCGCGCAGCAAAACAGGGCGCAACATCCAAGATAGCTCCTGAACCCCAGCCACGGCGTGGGCCAGTGCATCGGTGTCGGGTGGGGTGGACAGTGTTTTGAGTCCTTCAGGTGCCATGCATCGGGTCATCACGGCGGCATACCATGCGCGCCCCTTTGCTGATGTGCCCTGTGGGCTTTCCGGCTCGGGTATGAAGCGGGCCAGGTAGGCAGTCAACGCTGCAATCTGAGCCAAATCCGTGGTGGGCAGGGCACTCAAATCGTGGGCTGTGCCGCTCATGGTGCGGGGAAGCGGCTTGTTCTGTGCGCTGACACCCATTCGATGGCGTAGCACCATCCACCAAAGACGTTCTTTGGGGCTGACGCGGCCATCTACACGCAGCAAATCTCGGGCTGTTTCAACCAGTGTGCGGCGTTCTTCCAGCGTTCGGCTGGCAATCAAGGCTGTGAGTCGTTCAAACTCGGGCACGCGGCTGGCGGGCAGCAGATCCAGCGCATCCTGCAAGATCTGAGGGGCATGGGTAAGCCCCTTGCTCAGTTGTGTCCACAGTTGCCGCTCTTTCTCGTTACCAGGGTCCAGCATCAAGGCCAGTACGGCCAAGCGTTGTTCTGTCGGGCCACTTAAGCGGTGAATGCGGCTGAGTGCATCCTGGGCTTTTTGGGATCGGATCTGTTTGGCCTGACGGGCTTTTTCTAACGGATCATGGGTCTTGGCGGGGGATGCAAAGGATGTGGCCCCAAGCACTTGGGCAGGTGTGGTGCGTCGGCGAGGTTCAATCACTTCCACACGGATCAACGGCGCGGGGATGGGGGGGAGGACCGCGCCACAAATCCGTTTGATCCGATCTTGCAGGCGTGGGTGTGTGGCCAGCCATGATGCGTATCCGGTTTGATGCATCAACAGCGAGGCGATCATGTCCGAATGGCTGCTGTGCATGCGGCCAGCCAGCACCTCCTGGTCGTGCCAGAGCTTGCGCAATACATTGCCCAGGCCGTCGTGCGATCGGGTGAACTGGATGGCACTGGCATCGGCCAGAAATTCGCGTTGGCGCGACACGGCAGCTTGTAGCAGTCGGCCAGCCACCCAGCCGAGCCAGCCGATGGCTGAAAACACCAAACCAATCAGCCACAGTTCAGCACGAACGTGTCCGCGCTCATCGCGCGCCATCAGGTTTTGACCATACCCGTGCACCAGTGACAGGCCCCACACCAAGGCCAGCAAGCGCATGCAAAGGGGCAGGTCTTCTTCTTTGATGTGACCGTATTCATGCGCGACCAATCCTTGCAACTCTGCGCGAGTCAGCCGCTCTAGTGCGCCGCGGGTGACGCACATGACCGTGTCATTGGCGTCCCAGCCCGCTACAAATGCATTGATGGCA
>JBDKHX010000317.1:0-3488 GCA_039797415.1 Pseudomonadota bacterium
TCCCAATCAGACGGGATCTGCTGTTCCAGCACGCTGGCGCAGAACACGTCCACGTAGTCGCGTTCATTGCGACACGGCACGATGACCGAGATGGTCTGGGGCTGAATCCCAGTGGTCTTGAGGTCAAGCACGGGCTTTGTCTCGCACTTTCGTATTGGTGGGCATCAACAGCTTTTGATAAAGGCGCCACATGGCGTCCATCTGGCCTCGGCGCGAAGCCTCACGCTCAATACGCTGATGGTTGAACACACCCATTTCGTGGGCTTGTGTCGGCACATCGTGCACCGTCAGCAAGGCTTGGGTCACGGCCGCCACATCGCCCACCGGCACCAAAAATCCGCCGCGCTGATCCAGCCATTGGTGATTGGCTGGCAAGTCTGACGCGATGATCGGCAAGCCACAGGCCATGGATTCGAGCACCGACACCGAGGTGGCATCGCTTTTGGGAATCGACACCGACACGCGACTGCGTTGATGCGTTGAATGGCTTGCACCATGTCCACATCGCCCACACGGCCATGAAACACAACTTGATCGGTCAGGCCCAAGCGGGCAACCTGTTCGCGCAGGGCGTCTTTCAACACCCCACCGCCGAGAAGGTGCAAGCGAGCTTGTGCTTGAGGGCGCTGGGCCACAAAGCCGGCAAACGCGTCAACGATGACATCAATGTTGTAGTTGGGCTCCCAGGTGCGCAGGCTGACCACGTCAAAGCTGGGCGCGGGCTCAGCGGGCACGAACTTGTCGGTATCGGCCCCCCACAAGATTTGATGACACGGCGCGCTCGGGTGGTAGGCCGCAATGGCTTGCAGCATGTCCATCGAGTCAGCCGTGATCAGGTCTGCGTGATGCAAAGACCAATTGACCACCATGCGCATCAAGCGGCTTTCACGCGGGGTGATCAGGATGTCTGAGCCCCAAGCAGTCAACACCGTGGGCACCTTCAAACCACACGCTGCCGCCCACATGCCGTAAGAGGTGACGTAGTGACCGTGTACCAAGGTGGGCTGAAACCGCTGCATCACCTCTTTGCAAATGGCGCGCACACGTGGGATGGCTTTGAACCAGCTCAACTTGTCCTTGCCGGGCATGACCGCAATCACCTCTTGCGCGCCAGGCACGTCGGCTGGCTCGCGGGTGATCACGATGGCTTGACCGCCGCGCTCAGCCACAGCAGCCACCCAACGACGGGTATGCACGCTGGACGCGTCAGCAAAAAACAAGATCCGAACGGGTTGGCTCATGGTTGGTCTGCGCCTGTCTCAGTGCTTTGGCCATGCAGTGCACGACGCAGGTTGTCTTTGCCAGCCCATTGGGCGTAGACGGTATGCAATTCAGGATGCCGTTGCAGCAGCGCCCGATCCAGCTCACGGGTGTCACCCATGATCTCGGCCCGCTTACCAGGCACCTTGGTGCCGACAATGGCAAAGTCAGGCACGTCACCGGTCACAAAGCTGTAGCCCTGCACAATCACGCCTTTGCCAATTTGGGCGCCCGGCGCAATCACGCTGTGAGGCCCAATGAAACTGTACGCACCCACACGGGTGGCACGGCGCACATAACCGTGCGGCTTGGCCTCGTGCACATAACGGCGGCCCATCGGGCGCACCGAGCGGTGGCTGGAATGCGTCAGGATCGACACGTAATTGGTGATCTGACACCCCTCTTCGATGACCAGTCCGTTGGAGCCGTCAATGCGATTGAAGTGCCCGATGAAAACGTGGTCTCCCAGGGTCAAACCCTCCACACCTTCAAAACAGGTGTGGGTGCTGACGCGGGTGTACGGGCAATACGCACCACCAGCGTTTTGCCAGCCGTACAAAATGCGCGGCCCGGTGAACACCGACAGCAGGCGCCCGACGGGGCGTTTGAGTCTTTGGATCAAGGAGGACATAAGGCTACATTCTCCCCGATCCCAGGGCCATCAAGTCACGCGCCCTCTGGCGAACGCGTGAGTGAGGGTGTCCACAGTGCTTTGAGTGGCAAACCAGCGTGCCTCAAAAACACGGCATAGGCGCCCGCAATGGCCAAAAAGTAGCCACTGCTGGACGCCAAGGCCGCGCCGGTTGGGCCCAAAAGGGGCACCAGCACCAAGCCCAGCAAGAAGCTGGTGGCCAAAGACAAGCCCGCGATGGCGCCAGACAAATGCGGTTTACCCAGGTGGTTGGTATAAAAGGCCGACAAGCTGGAGGCCGCCGCGTAAGCCGCCACACCTGGCAACAAGGCCGCCAGGGGCAGCAACGATGCCTCGTAAGCCGGCCCCATCACCCAAGGCAAGGCCCACCAGGCCAAACCAAACAGCACGGGCGCAGCCACCACCGTGGCCAACACATTGATGCGCACGGCTTGCACCGTCATGGCCGACGCCACGCGCACATCCGGATGCCCAATGCGCGAGTAAGCCGACACGGTGACCGACGACGACAGCAGCCACAGCAGCTCAGCCACGGTCACGGCCACCGAATAGGTACCAACGGCGGCCAGCCCATGAAAGCGCTCAACCAGGAACAAGGACACCCGGTAGTTGAGCAAACTGATCACATTGGTGACCCCGATGGTCAGCACAAAGGGCCAGGCAGACAACCACGTGGCATGCGGTGCGGCATCTTCAGCCGCAACGGGCAACAAGCGCTCGTCTTGCCGAGATGCATCGTGCAGCCCAAAAATAGCCGTCAACACGGCCACCAATGCTTTGCCGCTGACCCAGGCGGTCAGCACCAAGAGCACCACTGGCGTGTGACGGGTCTGATCCTGCGTCAACCACCACACGACCGACAAGCCCAACAACACCGAGCCTGGCGCGGCCACTTGCGCCACATTGATCGGCCACATGCGCCCTTGCCCCAGCCACAAGCCCGTGGCAGTTGGCACCAGCAACAAAAAGGGCGCGGCCAAAGCCAATAGCCAAAGCAGCGAATACGGCAACCGGGTTGACCACCAGGACACGGCCACCAAAACCAGAGAGGCAATCACGCCCAAACCCAAAGCCGCCCGCAACACGCCCCGCAGCAAGGGCAAAACCGGCGCGTGCGCCTGACCTTGTCGCAGAGACATGTGGCGGGCCAGCCAAAGCCCCAAACCTGAAAACAAGGTCAGCAACCCAGATTCAACCGCGACAAACAAGGCAAACGCGCCCTGCACCACCGGCCCCTGGCGTGCCACCAACACCGTGATGGCCAGACCGAGACTGACCATCAGCAATTTGGCAATCAAATTACCCAATGCAGCGCGCGGCACCGCCTGCCAAATCACTGCCAACCGTTGCAGCAACCCAGACTGAGGCACAGGGGTGTGAGAGGAATCAAGGGACATGCCCCCATTGTCGCTGACGAGCACTCCTTCGTGAGCGCAGGACGAGTCTGACAACAAGGGGTGGCAAACACGTCACCAATTGGCGTTTTCACCTACAACGGTAAACGGATTGCGTTCATGCAATGACGTAAAATCGGCCCAACGTTATGCGGGGTTGACGTTAATTCGCCAGTCCTGCA
>JBDKHX010000318.1:0-4046 GCA_039797415.1 Pseudomonadota bacterium
TCTGGCGGCGCCTTGACCGTCAACACGACCAAGCTCACCAGTGCCCTGGGCAATTTGACTGAACTGAAAAAACTGTTCGCTGCCACCGACCTGACAGGGAGCGGCGCAGACGGTATGGCAACCAAGTTTCGAACTTTGGCAGACAATCTGTTGGGGTTTGAAGGTGCACTCACTACCCGAACAGCAGGCTTGAATACGTCTGTCACCAACAACCAGAAACGGCAGGAAACACTCGAAGCACGCTCGACACTGTACGAAAAGCGTCTCAGAGCCCAGTACACCGCCCTTGATACAGCGATGGCATCCATCAGCACACAAAGCGGCTACGTCACCCAAATGATCAACGCCTGGAATAAGAGCAGCTGATCCCGCAACTTTGTCACGCACCGTGACTCAAGATCAGGACAGGCCCGCCGATAGACAGCTTGTAGCAGGCTCTTTTGATGTGATCAGCACATGAAGAGCCCTCAAAGTTGTAAGGAACCGGCAGGACTGCATCATGGCCTCGATCGGCAAAATTGGCAAAATCGATCACTCGGACCTCCAGCAGAAAGTTGCAACACACCCTCTCACACCTGACTGACACCGTACGGCGACTCAGCCAGGCCAGCACATGGCAGGCCAGTAAAGCCATATCCAGCGAACCTGAAGTGCTGGATGCCACCACACAGCAAGCTGATACCGCTCAAAAAATCGATGTCCAGGTCGATCAAGTCGCTGCAGCGCAAACCACAGTTGCGGCCACCTTCTCACCATTGGCCACCACCATTGGTCTGGGCACCTTGAACATTGAGGTAGGGCACTGGGACAAATCGTTCAGCACCTTCACGACCAACCCGAACTGGCCCAAAGCCAGTGTCATGACGGGCCCTGGAGACACATCCGTCGCCCGGCTGCGCGACAAAATCAACGGCGCAGGTGTCGGTGTCATTGCCAACGTCATCAGCGATGCAACGGGCACCTATCTGATCCTGCGCGCCGCAGCTGCAGGACGCGAAAACGGATTCCGCATCACCGCCAGCCCATCACCCGAAGCCACTGCGCAACAAGCCCAGGCCTTGAAAGACCTTGAATTTGACCCTGCGGGCAACCCAAATGGCATGCAACTGACCCAAGCAGCGCAAGACGCACTTTTGCGGGTCAATGGACAAGCCATTCAAAGTAGCAGCAACTTCATGGAAGACGTCGTCCCAGGGGTGGATGTCACTGCCAAAAAAGCGAGCAGCCAGCCCGTTAGCGTTGCCATCAAGCCAGATCGGGACACGGGCAAATCACTCGTTGAGAACTTCGTTCGCACTTACAACGAGCTAGACACCGAATTGGGTGATCCGGCATCTGGTAATGCAGCGATTGTTGAATCGGCCAAACAGATTCAGCAAAAGGTACGCGCCATCTGGCAGGACGAGGCTCAACCATCAGACCTGCGTCAAGGCCTTGAGAAACTCGGGATCAAACTTGACAAGACCAGGCAGCAACTGACTTTGGACAGCACCGCATTGGATCAAGGGCTTTCCTCGCGCACATCGCCGGATTTGCCATTGACTCAACTGGCGCGGATTTTGAACTCGGCAGAGCAAAACAGCCCGAGCGCATCCGCTGCCACGCAGTCGACGCCATCAACGCCACAACCAGACTCCAGCCGTACCACCAGCACCCTTTTCAGGCAAGCGGTTTTGGAGCAATACACCAACAACATGTACGCAGAAGACGCCCATTGAATCGTGTGTTTTCCGGCTTTCAGGTTTCTCAGCTAGGTTCAAGCTACATAGGTCGGTGCCGATAACACACATAACGCTGTTAACAGCACCAACCGCAAGAGATACCAAGATGTACGCCACTGCCACAGGCTCCTCCCCAAGCATGTTCAGTTCTCGCAACATGAGTAGCGTCTACCGCCAGATTGGCGTACAAACTGCGATCAATGGTGCCAGCCCGCACCAATTGGTTGTGATGCTATTTAATGGCTTGTTTGAAAGCATTGGCCGCGCCCGCGCAGCCATGGCAAACAACGACATCGAAGCCAAATGCGCCGCCATCACAAAAAGCGTGCGCATCGTCGACGAAGGTCTGAAAGCCAGCCTCAATCTGGCAGAAGGCGGCGACCTTGCCCGCCAACTGCACGATCTGTATGGCTACATCACCACACGTCTGACACAAGCCAACCTTCGTAACGACACCGCTGCACTTGAAGAATGCGTAAGCCTGCTGACCCCGATTCGCGAAGCCTGGATTGCTGTGGCACCCACGGCAGACAACACACACCGTACTGCCCTGGAGGTGCAAGCATGAACGCCCCCGAACTGCTGACAACTCCCGACGAAGACCTGCGTGAAGGTAACCTGCTGGGCTACTACGAAGCCATTGAGACAGCCAGCGCCAACATGTTGGATGCTGCCCGTACTGGCGACTGGGACACCGTCGTCAAACTCGAAGGTGCCTGTGCCGTCCTGATCGCCCAACTCAAACACGCTGCACAACAACGTGTACTGGGTCCGGACGAAACAGCGCTCAAGTCACGCATCATGCAACGCATCTTGGTCAATGACGCCGAGATCCGTAACTTGGCTGAACCCTGGATCAACGACATCAGCCGCATGGTTGGTGGTACCACTGACCCACGCCAAATGCACTGATTGACTGGAGCCACGCCTTGTCAACACAAACAGGTGCCTATGTGCAACTGGATGACTACCGGATCACATCCCAGGTCGAAATCCAGGCGTTGCTCAAAAAGCTGCTTGACTCCAATACCTTGGTGACCCTGAGCGGCCCCCAAGGTGCCAGCCACACCACCATGCTGTGGGCCGTCGACACCAGCCGAGGCATTGTTTGCTTCAGCGCAGAGGCAGACGACCCCAATCTGGAATCCTTGCTGGAATCAGACGAAGTGGTCGCCGTTGCCTACTTGGACAACATCAAAGTTCAGTTTGATGTTGAAGGTTTGGTACACGTGCACGGGGGGCACCACAGTGCCCTCAATGCGCAGTACCCGACGGAAATGTTTCGCTTCCAACGTCGCGATGCATTCCGGGTCAAACCATTCAGTTCGCACAGCCCACAAGCACAAATGCGTCACCCCGGCATGCCGGACATGGTCTTGAACCTGCGCATTTTGGACGTGAGCTTGGGCGGCATGGCTCTGTTTTTGCCCGACACCATTCCGATGTTGGATGCCGGCAGCAAAATTGGCCGCTGCATCATCGACCTGGATGGCGACACACGCATTGAAGCCGGGGTCAAAATCCATCACGTCACGGTTTTGCACCCCGAATTCCACGGTGCTCGACTAGGCTGCGAATTTTTCGGCCTGGATGGAGGCACCATGCGTACCTTGCAGCACTACATCAACCAGACGCAAAAACGTCGTTCGGCCTTGTCCGTCGACAAAACCTGATCATTCTGGTCACGGCCGGCCCTCAAACCGGCCGTCAGCGCTGATAGCATCAGCGCATGTCTGCATCACCCGAGAAAGCCGTCTCGCTCTCTGGCAGGCGCACCACGTTCAGGCTTTGTTGAGCCAACGATTTGGCCGTCAAGTTGACCTGCTCGGCATGACCACCAAGGGCGACCAGATCCTCGATCGGTCTCTGTCCAAAGTCGGCGGCAAGGGCCTCTTCGTCAAAGAACTCGAAGTGGCACTGGAAGAAGGCCGCGCTGATCTGGCCGTGCACTCACTCAAAGACGTCCCCATGGATCTGCCAGAAGGCTTTGCCCTGGTCGCCATTCTGGAGCGAGAAGACCCCCGCGACGCCTTCGTCTCCAACCGATACGCGCACTTCTCAGAACTGCCTCAGGGCGCCATCGTCGGCACATCCAGCCTGCGCCGCATGAGCCAGTTGCGCGCATTGCGCCCGGACCTGAAAATCGAACCTTTGCGCGGCAACCTCGACACCCGCTTGCGCAAACTCGACGACGGCCAATACGACGCCATCATCTTGGCGGCAGCTGGCCTCAAACGACTGGATTTGGCTGATCGCATTCGCCACGCCATCGACACCGACACCATGCTGCCAGCCGCTGGTCAAGGCGCCCTTGGCATCGAAATC
>JBDKHX010000319.1:0-3095 GCA_039797415.1 Pseudomonadota bacterium
TTGAAGGAGTTGATGCATGCCGGCCTGGTGTCGCAAGAGCGTGATGGCCGTTACCTGATCTACCGGGCGATGTTCGAGCACATGAATGACCTCATCGCCTACTTAACCGAGCACTGCTGCCAAGGCCAGCCGTGCGACACCCCCGGCAAAAAGCGCGGCAAATCCAGCTGCACCACTTGCTGATCCAACCAGGAGCCCACCATGAAGCGTTTCCATGTCCACGTCCATGTGAATGATCTGGCACAGAACATCGCGTTCTATTCCAAGATGTTTGGCACCGAGCCCGCCCGCGTTGAGGCTGACTACGCCAAGTGGATGCTCGATGAGCCAGCCGTCAACTTTGCGATCTCCACCCGGGGTGAAGGCCACACCGGCGTCAACCACCTGGGCATCCAGGTCGACAACGCCCAAGACCTGCAAGCCATGAAGGCTCAAGCCCAAGCGGCCGACTTGTCTTTGATTGACGAAGGCAGCACCACATGTTGCTACGCCCAAAGCGACAAGCACTGGATCATCGATCCACAGGGCTTGCCATGGGAGCACTTCCAGACGCTGGGCAACATCCCCGTCTTCCGTGAAGAGACACCCGCACAAGCCGCCCCCGCCAGCGCGTGCTGCACACCCAAAGTCACCGGCAAGCCCGTTGGCATTCCCGTTAAATCATCCTGCTGCTGATTTGCACCATGACCACGCACGTCCTCATCCTTTGCACCCACAACTCAGCACGCAGCGTGTTGTCTGAAGGCATGCTCAACCACCTGGCAGCCAAGCTGGGTAAAGACGTCAAAGCGCACAGCGCTGGCAGCGCCCCCAGCGGCCGCTTGAACCCTTTCGCGCTGGAAGCCTTGAACAACGCAGGCATTGAGACTGCTGCCTACCGCAGCAAAAGCTGGGACGAGTTCACCACGCCTGAGGCCCCCCCCTTGTCCATCGTGATCACCGTTTGCGACAGCGCTGCCGCGGAGGTCTGCCCCGTGTTTTTCGGTGGCAATGGCCAACCGGTGAAGGTGCACTGGGGCTATCCAGACCCGTCCAACGCTGAGGGTGGCGAGGAAGGCAAGCGCCGTGCTTTTGAGCTGACACGTCAAGCGATTGGCTACAAGATGCTGCAACTGCTGGCCTTGCCCCTGGACACCCTGGATCAAGCCAGCTTGAAAGCCGCACTGGAGGAGATCGCCCGTGCTTGATTCATCCTTGCGCAAAGCCTTGCTGGCCGAAGCCATTGGCACCATGCTGCTGCTGGCCATTGTCATTGGCTCGGGCATCATGGCCGAGCGCCTGTCCGCCGGCAACACCGCCGTGGCCTTGCTGGCCAACACCGCCGCCACCGTGGGTGGTTTGTACATCCTGATTGAAGTCTTCGGCCCCGTCAGTGGCGCGCACTTCAACCCGGCGGTATCGATGGTGATGGCCCTGCGAGGCGAATTGCCAGCCAACCGCGCCGTCGCCTACGTGATCGTGCAACTGTGGGCAGCCATGGCCGGTGCCGTACTGGCGCACGCCATGTTTGATCTGCCTTTGCAGCAGCTGTCCAGCAAGCTGCGCACCGGCCAAGGGCAATGGATTGCCGAGGCGGTAGCCACAGCCGGTTTGCTGTTGGTGATTTTGCGGGCCCCAGCCGGCAAAGCCAGCGCCATGGTCGCAGCCTACATCGGCGCAGCCTATTGGTTCACGGCATCCACGTCCTTCGCCAACCCTGCCGCTGTGGTGGGGCGCATGGTGTCAGACACCTTTGCTGGCATTGCTCCCGTTTCTGCCCCAGCCTTCATCGCAGCACAAGTCATCGGTGGGCTGATCGGATGGGGCATTGCCAATTCATTGAATACAGACGATAAGCAACAACATGGCTGACACGATCATTTATCACAACCCCAAGTGCGGCACATCGCGCAACACGCTGGCCTTGATCCGCAATGCGGGCATCGAGCCCCAAGTGATTGCTTACTTGGAAACACCACCCACGCGGGCGCAACTGGTTCAGTTGATTCAAGATTGCGGCTTGAGCGTGCGCGACGTGCTGCGCAGCAAAGGCGAGGTCTATGACGAGTTGAAGCTGGACGATGCCAAGTGGACAGACGATGAACTGATCGACTTCATGGTGGCTCACCCCATCTTGATCAATCGCCCCATCGTGGTCACCCCAAAAGGCACCAAGCTGTGCCGCCCGTCAGAATTGGTGCTGGACATCCTGCACCAGGACCAAGCCGGCCCCTTCACCAAAGAAGATGGCGAAGTCGTGATTGACAACCAAGGCAAACGAGTACGCTGATCATGTTGCTGCCCACATCCGCACTCACTCGACACCTGTTTTTCACGGGCAAAGGCGGGGTGGGCAAAACCTCGCTGTCTACTGCCACCGCCATCGCATTGGCGGATGCCGGCAAGCGCGTTTTGTTGGTCAGCACCGATGCGGCATCCAATCTGGATGAAATGCTGGGTGGCGTACCGTTGCGCAATTCGCCCGTGCCGGTGCCGGGCGTATCAGGCCTGTCGGTGTTGAACATCGACCCCAACGAGGCCGCTGAAGACTATCGCACCCGCGTACTGGCGCAGATGGAGGCCGGGGCCTCTGAATCTGATCGCGCCACTGTGCGTGAGCAACTGTCCGGCGCCTGCACCACCGAGATTGCGTCGTTTGACGAGTTCTCATCTCTGCTGGCTGATGAGCACCCTGCCTTCGATCACATTGTGTTTGACACCGCCCCCACAGGGCACACGCTGCGCCTGCTGAGCCTGCCCAAAGCCTGGAGCGGTTTTCTCAAAGATAACGACAGAGGTGCGTCGTGCCTGGGCCCTCACTCGGGCCTGAAGATGCAAGAGGCGCGCTTCAACGCCGCCTTGGCCGCACTGGCCAACCCCGAGCTGACCACCCTGGTCCTGGTTGCCCGAGCCGATCAAGGTGCGCTGGCCGAAGCGGCCCGCACGTCAGACGAACTGCATGCCATGGGCTTGAACAACCAGCACCTGGTGATCAATGGCGTGTTTCACGCCAGCGGCAAGCAAGATGCCATCGCCATGGCCATCGAAGCCTTGGGGCAGCAAGCCCTGACCAACATGCCAGCCGCCTTGCGCGCATTGCCCCAACACACCGTGCC
>JBDKHX010000320.1:0-3083 GCA_039797415.1 Pseudomonadota bacterium
AGATTTTTTGCTGCGGCCCAAATCGACACCCAATTGTTTGAGTTTTCGATACAGGTGAGTGCGTTCCAGGCCAGTTTTTTCAGCCACACGAGTCATGCTGCCGCCTTCGCGAGCCAGATGGAACTCGAAGTAGGCACGTTCGAAATCATCACGTGCTTCACGCAGTGGGCGGTCCAGTTCAAAGCTTTGCTCGTGAGCGGGGCCTTGAGGGTGATGCGAGTGATTGGACACGCTGCTGGTGACGGCACTGTAAGTGATGGCGCTGGTCGATTGAGCCGATTGCAACTCACCACGAGACGCAACCATGTTCGATGCGGTGAGGTTGCTGTAGGACTGCGCAGCCGTGATCGGTGTGACCGTTGCTAGATGCACATGACCGCTGGCCGTGGTGGCTGCGCGAGGTGCGGGTTTGCTCAGGCCTTGCTCAACTGCACGCAGCAGCTTTTGCATGGTGATGGGCTTTTCCAGGAACGATTGCGCACCGAACTTGGTGGCCTCAACAGCGGTGTCGATGGTGCCGTGTCCCGACATCATGATGACGGGCATGTTCAGCTGACCACTGGCTGACCACTCTTTGAGCAGCGTGACGCCATCGACGTCGGGCATCCAGATGTCCAGCAGGACGAGATCGGGTTTGCATTGCTCACGCAGGATGCGGGCTTTTGCAGCGTTTTCAGCGACTTCGACATTGTGTCCTTCGTCGCTCAGGATTTCTGACAACAGGGCACGGATGCCGAGTTCGTCGTCAACAACAAGAATGGTGGCCATGAATAGGTGGACCCCAAGTAGGGTCTGCATCGCTAGTGTGACGCAGCTTGGGGCTGTTGGAATGACAGCTGTGAAAATGATAACGAAACTTGAGCCCCTCTTGAACCCTCTAAGGCGGAGAGATTCCCTAGGAAACCAGCATCTGAGGGGCGGTTGAGGTTGCGAAGTCGAATCAAAGCGCCGTGTTCGTCAGCAATTTTTTTCACAACGGCCAGTCCCAGGCCCGTTCCTTTGGCTTTAGTGGTGATATAGGGCTCGAAGGCTCTTTTGAGGATCTTGTCTGGAAAACCCGGGCCGTTGTCCCGAATGAGCAGCCGAACAGCCCGAATGCTGCCGTCGTCGTTCAGTGGCGCATCGGTGCGAATTAAAACTTGCGCAGACCCCGAAACAGGGGGGTGTTCACCAACCGAATCGAGCGCGTTTTGAACCAGGTTGTGGACAACTTGGCGCAGCAAGGTGGCGTCGCCCATGATGTTGGGCAGCTCATCACCGAGTTCTGTTCGCAAAATACCCTGTTCAACTGCGTGACCATAAAGCGCCAAAACGTCATTGATGAGTTCATTCAGATCCAAGGGGACGAGCTTGGCGCTGGGTAGCCTTGCATAGTCCCTGAACTCGTTGATCAGTGTCTTGAGCGCCTGAACTTGCGTGACGATGGTGTCAACTGACTTATTCAGCAACTGTTGACCAGGTAGGTCTAGCTTGCTTTCCAGTTTGATTTGCAGCCGCTCAGCCGATAGCTGGATCGGGGTCAAGGGGTTTTTGATTTCATGGGCGACACGGCGGGCCACTTCACTCCAGGCTTCGGCGCGCTGTGCCGAGACCACTTCGGTGATGTCATCGAACACGATCAGGCGTTCGTCAGGTGGCAGTTCTGCGCCGCGAACCAGTAAGGTCAAGGGTTCAGGGTATTGGGGCAGTTGGACGTCGTAAGACTCTTGCCACTGTTGGCGCTCGCCGGGTGTGGGGTCGCTGGC
This sequence comes from Pseudomonadota bacterium, assembly GCA_039797415.1. Lineage (GTDB taxonomy): Bacteria > Pseudomonadota > Gammaproteobacteria > Burkholderiales > Burkholderiaceae_C > Aquabacterium. The sequence continues at coordinate 1,746 of JBDKHX010000320.1, forward strand.
ATAAAGGTCAAATCGACGCGTAAGGGCTTGGGCAAATTCTTGCAAGCCGGGGACTTCAGCCAAGGTGCGACCACGGTAGGCAGACACGGGCAAGCGCAGGATGCGTGTGGCGCCTGGGTTGACGATGTCGATCAGGCCGTTGGCGTCGAACACGATTACACCGGCAGTCAGGTTGTCCAGGATGGTCTGCAAGTGGGCGCGCGCGCTGTCGAGCTCAGCCACGCTGCGATCGGCGGTGCTGCGTGCATCGGCCAACTGTTGGGTCATGGCCGCGAAAGATCGGGTCAGGCCGCCCAGCTCGTCTTTGGTTTCAAAGATGGCTTTGGGGCGCAGGTCGCCACGCGCAACTTCGCCCACGCCTTCGGCCAGCAGCAGCAATGGGCGAGCCAGTTGTTGGCCCAATATGGCGGCCAACAGCACCGCACCGAACACGGCCAGGATCAGCGTCAAGGTCAGTGTGCCGATGTACATGCGCTTGAGACCCGTTCGGCCCAAGGCACGTTGCTGGTATTCGCGGTAAGCGGTTTGAACGTCCAGCGCGTTTTTGACCAGATCGTTGGACAGCGTTTGTGTGGTCAGTAGGTAGTGGCCCCTTGCTTGGAGGCTGAAGCTGCGGTCAGGCATCCAGGCCAGGGCCAGCAAGCGAGGCGAGGGAACGGTGGCCGGGTCTGGCGTGGCGCCGTCGGATTTGTCGTCCAAGCCTTCAACGGTGGACATGACCCCTTTGTTGCGGGCCTCTTGCCGCCAGGCCGTAGGGAGTCGCTCTGCGCTCAGGATGCGGGTGCCGTCGCCTCCGACGCTGGCTTCGATCTGGCCAGATTCACTGAGCAATGAAACGGATTGGGCGCCCAGTTGTTCGCGGACGCGTTCAAGCTCCAGCAGCTTGGGTGGGCCTGGGGTGAGGTCGTTGGTGTCAGCGCCGTCGGCCAGGCGCTCGGCTGCCAATTTGGTTTTGGCGCGGAGGTCCGCCGTGAGGGTGTCCAGTGTGCTGCGGCCCAGATTCAGGCCGGCTTCCAGCGCGCCTTCTACCCGTACGTCGAACCAGGTTTCAATACTGCGAGAGACGAACTGGTAAGACACGGTGTAAATCAGCAGGCCAGGGACCACGCCGACCACGGCAAAGATGCCTGCTAGTTTGAGCAGCAGCCTGCTACCGAATTTGCGTGATCGCAGCCTGATCGCAAGGCGGATAACGGCAAAGACAATGACGGCCAACAGCACCGCTGCAACGGCCACATTGGTCCAGAACAGCCATGCGAATTGAGGTTCGAAGCGTTCGCCGTTTTCGGTGGCAAAGGCCAGCAGGAAGGCCAGGATCAAGCTGGCGCCCGTGATGGC
>JBDKHX010000321.1:0-3290 GCA_039797415.1 Pseudomonadota bacterium
ACAGCATGATCTGATCATCACCAGTGGTGGTGTCTCTGTGGGCGAGGAAGACCATTTGCGCGCAGCGGTGTTGGCCGAAGGCGGCTTGGATTTCTGGGCGCTGGCGATCAAGCCGGGTAAGCCATTTGTGTGTGGCTGGATCAACCGCGAAGATGGCTCTCGCGCGCTGTACATGGGCTTGCCTGGCAACCCCGTGGCCAGTTATGTCACCTTCCTGATGTTGGTGCGTCCCGTTATGGCGGTCCTGATGGGGTTGCCATGGGCCTTGCCACAGGCCACCACACTGACAGCCCATTTTGAGTGGCCTCGCGCAGACAAACGCCGTGAGTTTGTGCGGGCTCGCCTGGATGAGCAAGGTGGGGTGCTGCTGCATCCTCATCAGGGCTCTGGGGTGTTGAGTTCAGCCGCTTGGGCAGATGGTTTGGTGGATCTGGCGCCTGGCCAAACCGTTGCTCATGGTGACACCATCGCGTATTGGCCTATGGCCGAACTGCTGCAACCTGCAGCGCAAGCCCGTCAGGCCTGATCATGAAAATCGCTGTTCGTTATTTTGCGTCGGTCCGTGAGTTGTTGGGCTCAGGGCAAGACTTGGTCTGGGCCGATGGTATGGCCGATGTACCCACCACGGTTGGTGAGTTGCGCCAGTGGCTGATCGCGCAGTCTGAAGTTCATGCAGAAGCCTTGGCCTTGACCAAAGGTTTGCGTGCGGCTTGCAATCAGACCATGTGCTCAGCACAGGAGCCCTTGGTCGATGGGGCCGAGGTGGCTTTTTTCCCCCCGGTGACCGGCGGCTGAATGGCTGTTTGAGAGGCCTTGAACATGTCCGAAACCAGCAGTCCTTCTTTGCCCTGTGTGACGGTGAGTACGGCTGACTTTGACTTGTCCGCCGAAGTGGCACAACTGCGGCGGGGCAACAACAAAGTTGGGGCCATTGTCAGCTTTGTGGGCACCGTCAGAGAGTGGCGCGCCGATGCGGCAGCCCAGGGCGATGCGGTCATGGAGTTGGAGCACTACCCCGGCATGACCGAATTGAGCATTGCGCGCATGATTGACGCGGCAAAGGTTCGATTCGATGTCATGGATGTGCGGGTCATCCACAGGGTTGGTCCATTGGCCATTGAAGACCAGATTGTGTTGGTGGCAGTGACATCAGCCCACCGCGGCCAAGCCTTCCAATGCTGCGAATTCTTGATGGATTGGTTAAAAACCGATGCGCCGTTCTGGAAGAAGGAAATTGCCAACGGTCAAGGGCAGTGGGTGGACGCCCGTGATGCCGATGACCGTGCAATGGCACGTTGGCGTCAGGGTTAACTGATTCATGGGGTGAAATCCCCCGATTTATTTGGCTTCCACCCCTGTCTAGGTAGTGGCATGCTGTCAGGATCCTAAAGTTGGGACTTTGTCAGCGGCATGATTCAGCCAGATTTGTTCACCAGTTTTGTCATTGGCGGCGCAGCCTCTTTGTTGGGCTTGGGCGTGATGGCATCGGTGCAAGTTGAGCAGGCGCGCATTCAATATGCCCTGACGCTTTACCGCTGGGGTTTCTTCTTCACTGCAGCGCTGCTGTTGGGTGGCTTGGCACCCTTGGACCGCGCCAGGGTGGTCTTTCAGGCTGGTTTTGGCTGTGTCGCCGCAGGCGGTGTGCTGATCGGGTGGGCATCCAGGCAGATGCAAGGTCGCCGTACGCCGCCTTGGCTGGGTTGGACCCTGACGGCTTTGGCTGCGCTGACCCTCTGGGTGGGTGCTTGGACCTTGTCCGATGCTGGCTATGTGTTGCTGTTGGCGAGTGTTTTTTCAGCCATTTCGGTGTTGGTGTTTCTGGACCAGGCCTGGGTGATTGCCCGCGGGGGCAATGCCAGTACCAACGAGTGGTTCTTTCTCGTTTTGGTTGGAGGCTATGCCTTCAATTGGATCGTCTTGCTGATTCATGCTCTGACCGTGCCGGGGCCTTATGCCGTGCATTGGGTGCATGGCCCGGCCTGGTGGATGCCCATGACCGCCGTGGCATATGGGCTGCTGCCCCTGTGTGTGGCCACTGTGGTGTTTTCGATCATCAACGAGCGCTTGGCGGTGCAGTTGCGCACCCGTGCCTTGTCGGATGAATTAACAGGGGCCCTGTCACGCCGAGGTTTGCGAGAGTTGGGTGAGCGCATGCTTGTGGCACCCAAACGGCAGTACAAGCAAATTGCAGTTTTGCTGCTCGATGTTGATCACTTCAAGAAAATTAACGACACATACGGTCATCTGGTGGGTGATGATGTCTTGCGGCACTTGGTCAGTGTGATGCAGGACAGGCTCCGAGATGATGCGCTGTTGGCCCGCTACGGCGGTGAGGAGTTCGTGGTGTTGCTGCCCATCCGGCATCCACACGAAGCTCAGGTTGTGGCTGAGCGTCTTCGCCAGTCTGTCGAAACCACGCCTGCCCAATCCACCGCAGGGTTGATCAAGATGACCATCAGCGTGGGGGTGGCATTCCACCGCCCTGATGACACCCTGGAGCAGACCTTGGGTGTAGCCGATCTGTTGTTGTATGAGGCCAAGCAAACAGGCCGCAACAAAGTGACCTTGGCCAAGCCTCAAACTGAGCCAGCGCCCGCAACATCCTCCGCCGAGGTGGTATCAACTTGATTTGACGCAAGGTTTGATGGCGCTTGGGGGCTTGAAATGCACCAGCCCCGCCCCATCTCCTAGAGCAATCAGCCCCAGCTGTTCCTAACCCCGGGGCGACAGGAGTGCTCACATGCGTCTGGACAAACTCACCACCAAGTTTCAAGAAGCGCTGACCGAGGCCCAAAGTCTGGCCGTGACGCGCGACAACCCCTACATCGAGCCTGCTCATATCTTGTTGGCCATGCTGCGCCAGGAAGATGGCCCACGCGCCATGCTGGAGCGCGCTGGTGTCAAAGTGGCGCCGCTGTCAGCTGCGCTTGAAAAAGAGCTGGACAAACTGCCTCAGGTGCAGGGCGCCGACCAGGTGCAGGCGGGCCGAGACACCGTCAGCCTGCTGCAAGGCGCTGAAAAAGAAGCGCACAAACAAGGTGACCCCTACATTGCCAGCGAAATGTTCTTGCTGGCCCGCCACGCTGGCGCGTGACTTTGGTTTGACCCGTAAATCACTGGAAGCAGCGGTCAAAGCCGTTCGTGGAGATCAAAAAGTGGACAACCCCGATGCAGAAGGTCAGCGTGAGGCGCTGAAAAAATACACGCTGGATCTGACTGAGCGCGCTCGCGCTGGCAAGTTGGACCCAGTCATTGGTCGCGACGAAGAAATCCGGCGCACCATCCAGATC
>JBDKHX010000322.1:0-3075 GCA_039797415.1 Pseudomonadota bacterium
TTTTTTATACCGAGGAGTCTCCACCATGAAGTGGCTTGATCATCTGGAAGAGTGGCTGATTGCCAGTTTCATGGGCGCAGCCACGCTCATCATCTTTGCCGCCGTGCTGCATCGATACATGACCGGCGTCCAATCCCCGATACAAGATTGGTTGCTGACGCTGGACTTTGCCTGGGCGCAAGAGGCCACCATCTACCTGTTTGTATGGATGGCCAAATTTGGTGCGGCCTATGGCGTGCGAACAGGCATTCACGTCGGGGTGGACGTGTTGATCAACCAACTGTCTGAACCCAAGCGCAAATTTTTCGTGATGTTCGGCTTGCTGGCCGGCGCCCTGTTCACGGGGGCCATCGCCACCATGGGCGCCAGTTTCGTCTGGCACAACGGTGCGAACTACGCGTTTCACCATGCCTTCAGCCTGGACATGACCGACCTGATTGAAGGCCCCACGACACCCGATCTGGAATGGCCCACCTGGATCATTTACATGGCCATTCCGCTGGGGTCATCGCTGATGTGTTTCCGCTTCCTGCAGGTGGCGTGGAACTTTGCTCGCACAGGTGAACTGCCTCACCACGACCACGGCCATGTCGATGGCCTGGACGACGAACCCGCCAAGGCCTGAGGAGTCACAACATGAACGGCATCATCATTTTCAGCGTCTTGCTTGCGCTGATGCTCACGGGCATGCCCGTGTCCATTTCCCTGGGCCTGACGGTACTGACCTTCATTTTTGGCTTCACCGAAGTCCCCATTGAATCGGTCGCCTTGAAGCTATTCACCGGCATCGAGAAGTTCGAGATCATGGCGATCCCGTTCTTCATCCTGGCAGGTAACTTCCTGACCCACGGTGGCGTGGCCAAACGCATGATCAACTTTGCCACCAGCATGGTTGGTCATTGGCATGGCGGCTTGGCTTTGGCTGGCGTGTTGGCCTGTGCTTTGTTTGCGGCGGTATCGGGCTCATCCCCTGCGACCGTGGTCGCCATTGGCTCGATTTTGTTGCCAGCCATGGCCAAAGCCGGGTTCCCCAACAAGTTCGGGGCTGGGGTGATCACCACCTCAGGGGCCTTGGGCATTTTGATCCCCCCCTCCATCGTGATGGTGATGTACTCGGTATCCACCAATACATCAGTGGGGGCCTTGTTCCTCGCTGGCGTCATTCCTGGCCTGGTATTGGCCTTCTTGCTGGGCTTGACCACCTGGTGGCGCGCACGCAAGTTTGGCTACCCACGACAACCCAAAGCCACGATGGCACAACGCTTCAAGGCACTCAAGGAGTCGTTCTGGGGCCTGCTGTTGATCGTGGTGGTCATGGGCGGTATCTACACCGGCTTGTTCACGCCCACTGAAGCGGCTGCCATGGCGGCGGTGTATGCCTTCATCGTGGCGGTCTTCGTCTACAAGGACATGGGGCTCAAGGATGTACCCCGGGTTTTGCTGAACTCGGCCAACATGAGCGCCATGCTGCTGTACATCATCACCAACGCGGTGCTGTTCAGTTTTGTCTTGGCCAACGAGAACATTCCTCAGCAATTGGCTGACTGGTTGGTGGGCATGGGCCTGGGTCCCATCGCATTCCTGCTGGTTTGCAATATCTTGCTGCTCGTAGCGGGCAACTTCATGGAGCCCTCTTCGATCGTCCTGATCATGGCCCCGATCCTGTTCCCCGTCGCGATCAAGCTAGGCATTGACCCGGTGCACTTTGGCATCCTGATTGTGGTCAACATGGAGGTCGGCATGTGCCACCCACCAGTCGGTTTGAACCTGTACGTGGCGTCGGGCATCACCAAAATGGGCATCACCGAATTGACCATCGCGGTATGGCCATGGCTGCTGACCATGCTGGGCTTCCTGGTGTTGGTGACCTACTGGCCTCCGCTGTCCCTGTGGTTGCCAAACATGCTGATGAAATAGCCCTAAGAATAGCCCCAGGGGCTTGGCCTCAACATCAGAGATCCGGCTCGCATTTGTCACAGCAGTATGTGACGGTAAAGCGAGCCGGTTATCTGCTTACTCAGTTGCCCAAAGTAGCCGGGCTGTAACAAAGCCGGCTGGGCCGCAACTTCATCCGAACCAGCGAAATCAGATAACTGATACCAGCCTGATTGGGATCAATCACTGGCACATACGCTTGCAGGCTTTCGCTGAGCATCAGTGACAGTTTCTCGGCCACACCGACGAAGCCGGTACAACCCAACAGCAATGCCTGCGCACCCTGATTTTGGATGAGCTTGAGCGCCACGGGGAAGGACTTGGCCACCACCACATCCACGTTCGACAACTGATCGACCGGGCAGTCAATGGGCGCAATGCCAGCGAAGTCATCCTGCAAGCCATAGGTCAGCACATGTCCTTGCTGCATGACCAAGGTGCTGGGCAAGATGGTGAGGATGCCAAAGCGCTGACACAAGCCCAACGCAGTGAACGCCGACGTGGGAAACCCGCCAATGATCGGGATATCGATCACCTCACGCGCGGCCTCGACCCCACACATGTCAAAGTCACTGAGCCAGATGCCGTCAAAGCCTTCGTCCTGCAACTGTTTGGCCAACACCACCACCGGGTAACCGTTTTGCAGCATCCACTGAATCTCGCCGATCCACACCGTCACCCGTGCCAGCTCTGCCGCATAGGGATCGAGTTCAATGCCCAGCACATTGCCCGGCCCGCACTCGATACCAATCTGCCGCTGCAAGCCGAGTTGCTCTGCCTCAGTGTTGACCCGCCGCTCAATGTCTTTGAGCGTTTTGAGGGCAACATAAAGAAAGTTGCCTGAACCGCAGGCCGCATCCAGCACACGGTAGTTTTTGAGCCGTTCCAGAAACTGATGAAATTCAGCGTTGGCGTCTTTGTAGGCTTTATCGCCCTGCTTCTTGGATTTATCCAGCAGCTTACGAATGCTGTCACGATGTGTTGCCCACTCCGCCATGAGCGGGCGAATAATCACCGGCTCCACCAGCTTCATGATCGTGGCCGGGTCAGTGTAGTGTGCACCCAGCTGTGAACGTTTCTTGGGGTTAAGGCCGCGCTCAAAAAGCGTACCGAAGATCGAGGGATCAATTGCCCGCCAAT
>JBDKHX010000323.1:0-3072 GCA_039797415.1 Pseudomonadota bacterium
ACGTTGTCCATCACGGCTTGCATGATGCCCAAGGGGCCGCCAGACAAGATGGCACGTTCGTAGTCCAGGCCACTCATCAGCACCTTGGCGCCGTTGCCCACGCCACCGAGGATGTTCTCCTCAGGCACTTCGCAGTCTTCAAAGAACAGTGGGTAGGTGTTCGACCCGCGCATGCCCAGCTTGTCCAGATGCTGGCCTTTGCTGAAGCCCTTCATGCCCTTTTCGATCAGGAAGGCGGTCATGCCACGCGCACCCGCTTCCAGATCGGTTTTGGCGTAGACGACCAGGGTGTCGGCGTCACCGCCGTTGGTGATCCACATCTTGCTGCCATTGAGCACATAGCGGTCGCCCTTCTTATCGGCGCGCAGCTTCATGCTGACCACGTCAGAGCCGGCATTGGGCTCGCTCATGGCCAAGGCGCCGATGTGTTCGCCGCTGATCAGTTTGGGCAGGTACTTCTTCTTTTGGGCTTCGTTGCCGTTGCGGTTGATCTGGTTGACGCACAGGTTGGAGTGCGCGCCATAGCTCAAGCCGACAGAGGCGCTGCCCCGGCTGACTTCTTCCATGGCCACCATGTGGGCCACATAGCCCATGTTGGTGCCGCCGTATTCTTCAGACACGGTCAGGCCATGCACGCCCAGGTCGCCCAGCTTCTTCCACATGTCTGCAGGGAAGAGGTTGTCGCGGTCGATGTCGGCCGCGCGTGGGGTCAGTTCTTTGGCGACAAAGTTGCGCACCGCTTCACGCAGGGCATCGACATCGTCACCGAGTTGGTAGTTCAGTCCGGGCATGTTGATCATGGTGTGTCTCCTCGATATCTGTGAAATGGGGTGAGGTGTATTCAATGAGCGCGTTTGGCCAGCACGGCATTGGCCACGCGTGATGCGGGCTTGCGGCCTAACACTTGCGAGATGTAGGCGCCAGCGTCAATCAGCTTGTCCAGGTCGATGCCGGTCTGGATGCCCAGGCCGTGCAGCAGGTAGACCACGTCTTCGGTGGCGACGTTGCCGGTGGCGCCTTGGGCATAGGGGCAACCGCCCAAGCCCGCTACGCTGGTGTCAAAGGTGTGGATGCCTAATTCCAGGCAGGCGTAGATGTTGGTCAGGGCTTGGCCATAGGTGTCGTGAAAGTGGCCGCTCAACTCGGCCAGGGGCACCAGTTTCATCACGCCTTCCATCACTTGTTTGACCTTGCCTGCCGTGCCCACGCCAATGGTGTCGGCGATGCCGATGTGGTCGGTGCCGATGTCCAGCAGTTGGCGGACGACGTCGTTGACGGTGGCGGGGCTGACTTCGCCCTCATAAGGGCAGCCCAGCGCGCAAGACACGGCTGCACGCACCTTGATGCCGTTGGCGTGTGCCGCATCCACAACCGGGCGGAAGCGTTCGATGGATTCAGCAATGGAGCAGTTGATGTTGCGCTGGCTGAACGCTTCACTGGCGGCAGCAAAGATCACCACTTCGTCGGCCTTGGATGCCAGGGCGCCTTCGAAGCCTTTCAGGTTGGGTGTGAGAACAGAATAACGCACCCCGGCTTGGCGCTGGATGGCTGCCATCACGGCGCTGTTGTCGCCCATTTGCGGCACCCACTTGGGGCTGACGTAGCTGGTGGCTTCGATCTCGCGCAGGCCAGCGGCTTGCAGGCGATGGATCAGCTCGACCTTGTGCTCGGTGGCAATCGGAGTGGCTTCGTTTTGCAGGCCATCACGCGGGCCCACATCCACGAGCTTGACTTGAGTGGGCATCATGCGGCGTCTCCTTGGGCTTCAATGCGCAACAACTCAGCCCCTTCGGGGACTTGATCGCCCACTGCGCACAACAACTCGGTCACCACACCATCGCTTGGTGCTGTCAGGGTGTGTTCCATCTTCATGGCTTCGGTCACGGCCACGGGCTGGTCCTTTTTGACGGCCTGGCCAGCTTGCACCAGCAGGGCCACGACGCGGCCGGGCATCATGGCGGTGAGCTTGCCGCCGGCTTTTTCTTCACCCGCGTGGGCCAATGGGTCGATCAAACGTGCCTGGACTTGGCCTTGTGCGCAAAAAACATGGAACTGTTCGCCATCACGGTAGACCGACACCGTCTGACGATGGCTGTCCAAGGTGATGTCAAAGCGATCAGGGCCTTGTGGGTTGATGCGCAGCGTTTGTGGGGCGGTGTCGGTGCCTGTTGTCAGTTCATGGCTGCCACCTGGGGTGTAGCTGAGTACCGCCGAGGTGCTTTGCCCATCGATGTCCAGCTTGAGGTGTCGTCGTGCCGTGCCATGCATGCGCCAGCCATCGTTGCGCGACCAGATTTCTGGGGCTTGATGTGAGCCCTGGGTTACCCTGGCTTTTTCATCAGACATCTGCTTGGCCATGACGGCTGCAGTGGCCCATGGCGCTGACAAGCTGCCCGGTGCAAACAGCAGGTCGCGTTCACGTTCGATCAGGGCGGTGTCCAGATCGGCTTTGGCAAACGAGGGGCTGGTGACAATGCGGCGCAGGAAGGCCACGTTGTTGCTCAAGCCGGTGATGTGCATCTCGCTCAAGGCGGCATCCAATTGGGCCAGCGCTTGTTCGCGGTTGTGTCCCCACACGATCAGCTTGGCGATCATGGAGTCGTAATACGGTGTGATCTCATCACCTTCACGCACACCGCTGTCTACACGCACGGGCGCGACCTGGAAGTGCGCGCAGGTTGGTGTCCGATACACGTTCATCTTGCCGGTTGCGGGCAAGAACTGGTTGTGTGGGCTCTCGGCGCAAATGCGGGCTTCGATGGCGTGTCCGCGCAGTTGCAGTTCGGACTGCTGCTTGGGCAGTGGTTCGCCTGCAGCCACACGCAATTGCCACTCGACCAGATCCAGCCCGGTGATGGCTTCGGTCACGGGATGTTCCACCTGCAAGCGGGTGTTCATCTCCATAAAATAAAACCGACCATCCTGTTCGGCAATGAACTCAACCGTGCCAGCGCCCACATAGCCCACGCTGCGTGCTGCTGCAATGGCAGCGGCACCCATTTCGGCACGGCGTGCTTCCGTCATGCCGGGGGCAGGGGCTTCTTCCAGCACCTTTTGGTGGCGACGTTGCAC
>JBDKHX010000324.1:0-5878 GCA_039797415.1 Pseudomonadota bacterium
CAAAGCCTGGCACGCTTGCGCATCGGGCCGAAAAACGGCTTTGAAGACTGCCCAGTCCAATATTTGGAAGGCCCCCCACGCGAGAAGCGCCAACCAGGGCAGGGCGGTGACCCACCGTTTCATGCGCCCGCCTTGGCGGCTTGCCGCGCGTTGAACAAGTTCATCAACCCGGACGTGATCAAGGACAAGGCGAGGTAACAGGTCATCATCACCAAGACGCATTCCAGCGTTCGCCCCGTTTGGTTCCCTGCGGTGTTGGACACCGACACCAGGTCTGGATAACCCACCGCCACAGCCAAGGACGAGTTTTTGATGAGGTTCAGATACTGGTTCGTGGCAGCAGGCACGATGGTGCGCAAGGCCTGTGGCACAACCACCTGAAAGATGACCTGCCAACGCGTCGCGCCCAAGGTTTCGGCAGCTTCGGCCAGACTGGGCGGCACGGCCTCCAGACCACCCCGGATGACTTCTGCCAAAAAGGCCGAGGTGTAAAGCGTCAAGGCGATCAACACCGCCAGATACTCAGGTGTGACGGCTGCGCCACCGGAGACATTGAAGGTGTCTTGCACGGGCCATGACCAAGAGCCTAGCGCGCCATGCCACCATGGAAACGCCAACCCACCTTTGCTGAGCAACACACCAGGCATGAGTTGCAGCGCGGCATTGGAGTCAGGCAGCCATTCAACGATCAAAAAATACCAAAGCAGCAACTGCACCAACAGGGGCACGTTTCGGATGGCATCGGTGTAGACCAGCCCCATGGTTCGGGCTGACTTTTGTTTGGATCGGCGGGCCAATGCCACCACAGATGCCAGGATGGTGGCCAGAACCAACGCAGGTAGCGACACGCGCAGGGTATTGCCCAAACCCACCAGCAAGGCTTTCCAAAGCGGCTGCATGGCATCAAAGGCCAGCACACCGGTCTCGCCAATGTCAAAGCCAGCGGGCTGCAATAAAAAATCCAGCATGGTCAGCCGCATTCAGTGGCTGTCAACGGATCGGCGGGGCGTACACCAGCCCACCCTGATTCCATTGCTTGTTCAGCCCGCGAGGTAGCTTCAGCAACGATTTGGCGCCCACATTGCGCTCAAACACCTCGCCGTAGTTGCCCACAGCTTTGACCGCACGGTATGCCCAAGCCTTGTCCAAGCCAAGCAATTTGCCTGTGTCTTCACTGACACCCAAAAAGCGTTGAACCGATGGATCGCTGCTGCTGCGGGCTTGATCGATAGAGGCTTGGCTCAATCCCAACTCCTCAGCCTCTTGCAGGGCAAACACGGTCCATTTGACGATGGCAAACCATTCGTCATCACCCCGGCGAACCACAGGACCCAGCGGCTCTTTGGAAATCAACTCCGGCAAGATCAGGTAGTCATCCGGATTGGGCGCTTCTTTGTTTCGCACGCTGGCCAGCCCCGATGCATCAGTGGTATAGGCCTGACAACGGCCAGAAAACAAGGCCTTGAAAGCGGCTTCAAAGGTATCAAACACCACCGGCTTGATGCCCAGGTTATGGGAGCGAGAAAAGTCAGACAGGTTCTTCTCAGTCGTAGTGCCAGCCTGCACGCACACTTGTGCGCCTTTGAGTTGCTTGGCCGATGTCACTTTGTACTTCTTGGCAACCAAAAAACCTTGCCCATCGTAGTAAGTGATGGCAGCAAAGTGAAAGCCCAGGGATGCATCGCGCGTCAAAGTCCACGATGTGTTGCGAGACAACACATCAATCTGGCCTGACTGCAGTGCCGCAAATCGCTGCTGCGCATTCAGCGGCACAAACCGGATCTTTTCAGGATCACCCAAGACGGCAGCGGCGACAGCCCGACACACATCAACATCCAACCCGGACCAGCGCCCTTTGTTGTCTGGGGCTGAAAACCCCGCCACGCCGGTGCCTACGCCGCATTGAAGCACCCCACGCTGTTTGACCCCGTCCAGGGTTTTGCCAGCATGCGCCAGTTGGGCAGACAAGGTCAGGGCGGTCGCGGCAACAGCGCGAAGGGCGAGGCGTCTGATCATGAGGCGTGAAAGGCTGTGAATAGAGGATGCGCCAGCATAGCGCGAGAACACCTCAGAACACGACATCAGCCTGTCCGGCGTGCCATGGCTCGTACTTCTCCATCACCTGCTGCAACAGTGGGGATGACAGTAAGACAGTCAACCACCTTTGCAAACCAGGCATGTGAGCTTGTTCAAACCAAGTGGAATCGACCTGGGCAAATTGCCGGACGAATGGCATCAAGGCCATGTCAACCAAGCAAGGCGTGTCGCCAAACAAGTAAGGCGTACGCTGCAACTGTTTGTCCATCGGGGACAACATGACAGCCACACCCTGGTCACGATAGTGAGTCGCAGGATTTTCAGGGTGACGCTCAGGATATTTATACCGATCCAAGCATTGCTTGAATGGCCCATCGTTGATGGATAGCCAATTGAGTCCCTGCTCAGTCAGGCTGGCAGGCAACCAGTGATCAGGGTCTGATTGTTGGCAAGCCCAGCGCATGATGTCCAGACTTTGCTCCAGCACTGCGCCATCCGTCAGCAATAAAACCGGGACAGTCCCTTTGGGAGAGGCCGCCAATAGCTCAGCTGGTTTGTTACGCAGCACGACCTCGCGTAAATGAACTGGCACCCCAGCATAGCGAATCGCCAGACGGGCACGCATCGCGTAAGGGCAGCGTCGGAAGGAGTAGAGAACAGGCAAGCTTTGCATCAGGGCGAGACTTTACCTCCAGCCTTCGCCCCCTGCCATTGCGCACGCGCCATGCCCAACCCGGTGCTTGAATCATCCCGGTGTTATCGTTGCACGCGCTCATATTGGAGACCACAGATGCCAGACACCCCTTTTGATATCGTCGTATTTGGAGCCACCAGTTTTGTCGGCCAAATCCTTTGCCGCTATCTGTGGCAACGGCATGGCGCGGGACGCGAAGTGAAGTGGGCACTGGCAGGGCGCTCACGGGCGAAACTGGAACAAGTACGCGGCCAACTAGGCCATGGCGCGCAAGCCTTGCCTTTGCTGGTGGCAGATGCGGCAGACGAAAACGCACTACGCGCTGTTTGCCAACAGACCGCGTTGTATGGATCCCCCTTGGTCAAGGTTTGTGCCGAAACAGGTACAGACTACTGTGACTTGACAGGTGAGGTCGCCTGGATGGCGCAGATGATCGCTGCGCACGAAGGTACCGCCAAAAAAACAGGCGCCCGGATCGTACACACTTGTGGCTTCGATTCCGTGCCATCAGACCTGGGCGTGCAATACCTCCAAGAGCAAGCCCAAACCCAATTTGGCACGCCCTGCACCAGCGTGCGCATGCGCATTGCGCGAATCAAAGGTGGCTTGTCTGGGGGCACCGTGGCCAGCATGCTCAACATGATGCGTGAGATGGAAAAGGATCCATCCATCAAACGTGCGCTGACCAATCCGTTTGTACTGACACCTGAAGGCAAAGGCATCAGGCAGCCTAACGTCAACTTCATGGCTTATGACCAAGGTGCAAAGAGCTGGCTGGCGCCCTTTGTGATGGCCAGCATCAACACCCGCGTCGTTCACCGTACCAACCATTTGATGGGCGCCCCATACGGCCAAGAGTTCAAGTATGACGAGGCGATGATGACGGGCCCCGGATTGGGTGGACGCTTGCGAGCGTTGGGCATGGCCAGTGGCTTGGCTGGCTTTTTGGTGGCCAGTTCATTCACGACCACACGCAATTTGCTGGAACGGTACGTGGTGCCCAAACCTGGTGAAGGCCCCAGCCCTCAGTCACAAGAGCGTGGTTTTTACGACCTGCGTTTCATGGGCCAGACCTCTCAAGGCCAAAAACTCACGGCCAAGGTCACCGGTGATCGAGACCCTGGTTACGGGTCAACCGCCAAGATGCTCGGTGAGGCAGGCGCATGTCTGGCATTCGATGTGCCTAAGTCTGAGGCAGCAGGGGGCTTTTGGACACCTGCCGCCTTGATGGGCAGCCAACTGCGATCAAGACTGATCAAGCATGCAGGCCTGAAATTTGACGTCATCTAGTGCGACGCATCAGCCGCCCCGGCGCGGCGCAATAGTTGTTTGCACCTGTCAGACAAGTGAATGACTCGCAGGTGCTTGCCTGCCCGGGTGTACCGTTGCCGCAGGGTGTGCAAAGCCTCAATCGCTGAGTAGTCGACAAAATTCAAATGACGGCAATCCAGCGTGACATGGACAGGATCATCTGCCACAGCAAACTGATTCAAAAATGATGCCGTGGATGCGAAAAACAAAGTGCCATGCACTTGATAAAGACGGCTGCCATCGGTCTCATCGTGTTTGCTGGCATAGAGATCACGAGCATGCTGCCAAGCAAAATTCAAGGCGGCGATGACTACACCCAACAACACCGCAGTGGCAAGGTCGGTGGCAATCGTGATGGCAGTAACCAAAGCGATGACCGCAGCATCATGACGTGGCACCTTGTTCAATACTCGCAACGAACCCCAGGCAAAGGTTTGCTGGGCCACCACAAACATCACGCCAACCAAGGCTGCCAGTGGAATCTGCTCGATCAGTGGCGAAAGTATCAAGACAAACAACAACACCATCACGCCAGCGACTACGCCTGACAGACGACCTCGGCCACCCGAGTTCAAATTGATCATCGTCTGTCCGATCATGGCGCATCCGCCCATGCCACCAGCCAAGCCTGATGCGATGTTGGCTGCGCCCAGCGCCACGCACTCACGGTTGGTACGGCCTCTGGTCTGCGTGATCTCATCGGTCAGGTTCAAAGTCAGCAGGGTCTCCAGCAAGCCGACCATCGCCATCAGCATTGCATAAGGGGCGATGATGATCAGGGTGTCAACGGACCAGGGCACAGCGGGCCACTGAAGCGTCGGCCATCCACCAGCAATGTGAGCCATGTCGCCGAGTTTGCGGGCTGGCAAATTCAAAGCCCACACCAGCAAACCCACGCCCAAAATCGCCACCAAAGCGGGAGGAACCGATTTAGTCAGCTTTGGCAGTGCATAAACAATCGCCATGGTCAGCACCACAAGGGCGACCATCCACGCCAAGCCCGCGCCCATCATCCATTTGTGATCCGTTTTGAAATGCTCCAACTGAGCCAGGGCAATCACCACGGCCAAACCATTGACAAAGCCAAGCATGACCGGGTGCGGCACCATGCGCACCAGTTTGCCTAGCCGGAGGACCCCAAAGGTCACCATGATGAGGCCGCTGAGCAATACCGTGGCCAACAGGTATGGCGCGCCATGTTGAACCACCAATGCCACGATCACCACGGCCATGGACCCTGCAGCCCCAGAAACCATCCCAGGGCGCCCGCCAAACAATGCCGTCAGCGTGCAAATGAAAAACGCACCATACAAACCCATCAAGGGGTTGAGATGAGCGACCAGAGCAAAAGCAATGCACTCAGGCACCAAAGCGAAAGACGTGGTGATGCCAGCAAGGATCTCCCCACGGGCTGCTTGACTTTTCATGCCTCGTTCTCTGTGTACCGCTCAGGCTCCGTGGTTTGGAGGAGCTCATTCAGAACCGACGTGGCGTAATTTCCAGCCGACAACGAGAATGTGAGCGCCAGTTGATCGGCTTGCAGCCATTCCCATGACATGTCCACCGGGCTCGCCACCAGGGCGCGGCGATCTTGATCCAGACCGGCATGCTCCATGCCGTCACACAAAGTTGCGTGACGTTCAGCCACGCCGTTTTCCAGGGCCTGAGCCTGATCGGTGGTGGTGACTCGGCCCCGACCCCAGAGCGGTCCGGTGGGTTGCCCCACCTCGGCCATCACATCACCGGTCAGGGTCTTGCCCCAAAGTCCCTGCTGAATCCGTAACGCCAGCACTTCATTGAAAACGAAGGAACGCACTGCCGACAGGTAGATGCCCT
>JBDKHX010000325.1:0-3067 GCA_039797415.1 Pseudomonadota bacterium
CCATTTGAATTGAAGGAGACTCTTCATGAAGATCTTGTTGGCCGTTGATGGCAGCCCTTTCACCAAACGCATGTTGGCTTGGTTGACCACCCATGAAGAGTGGCTCAGCACACCGCATGAATTCACAGTTTTGACCGTGGTGCCAGCGATTCCGCCCCATGCCGCATCGATGTTCTCCTCAGAACAGTTGAAGTCTTACTACGACGACACGGCCGAGGGCATCTTCAAACCGATCCGCAAGTTCACAGCCAAACATGACTTAGCCACGAACTACGTGACCAAAGTGGGTCATGCTGCTGAGGTCATCGCCAAGATGGCCGACAAAGGCAAGCACGACATGATCATGATGGGCTCACACGGCCATGGCAACTTGCTGAACCTGATCACAGGTTCAGTGGCCACACAGGTGCTTGCACGCAGCAAGCTGCCTGTGCTGTTGGTGCGTTAAGGCGCGCTGGATGGGGTCGTGGCGCTGGAGGCCGCAGGTGCGGCTGGTGCCGGATGCACTACCACCCCAGGCGAAATGGAGATCTCGTCCACCACATTCACACCCGTCACGTAATGGCGAGTTTCGCCAAAACAACTGGTGGGCAAGCCGACCTTTTCCTCATAGTGCAAGGCAACGCGCTTGCCAATCACTTGGTTGATTTTGCTGGCGACGTCATCGTCCGTGACAGTGAAGGCAAACTTCTCAACCGGGCCGCCGGGAACGGACACCAGCGCCAGCTCGCCCTCCCAGGTCTTGCAGATCCAGCCTTTGTTCGACAATTTTTGAACCCAGCCGGCACGCTCGCCACTGGAATAGCTCCAATGCAGGACCACCGCAAAGTAGCCCACCACCAGGGTCAGAACGATCAAAACAGGAATCAGAAAGCGCTTGAAAGACATGGCAAGTAGCTCAGTGCAATGACACAGGCCTTATGTTGACATGTTTTCAAGGGTGAACCGTGTCACGCCCCCGCCCTGTAGCTTTGGATTGGTACAGCGCAACGTCTGTGCGTTGAATGGCGCAATCGGCAGGTTCACCCAATTTCAGATCAGCCAGGCCCGACGAAAAATTGATGGTCAAGGACGTCTTTGCTGCCACGATGGGCCGCGTTTGCACAGCAATCCGCAGGCGCTCCAATGCGACCAATGCACCGTCAACGGCGGTATTGGGCAAGATCAACAGGAACTCTTCACCACCCCAGCGGGCGATCAACTCCGAGCCACGCAAGATCTCTTGCGCCTGAGTCGCAAAGTGCTTCAAGACTTCGTCACCCACGCCGTGACCGAAGCTGTCATTGACCAGTTTGAAGTGATCCAGATCCACCAGGACGAGCGTGCACGGACTGGGCAAACGCTCTCGGGCTTTGCCGAGGTGATCGAGCATGTCGAGTGCATGACGACGGTTGTACAGCCCCGTCAACACATCGCGGCTGGCCATGTCCTGAATACGAAGTACGGCGGCCTGCAGGTCGGCACGGTTTTTCTTCAACTGGGCGCGCATGGCACCAAAGTGCCCGCCCATCACCACCACGCTGGGTTGCAAGCCAAGCAGCACGACAAAGTGGACCCATTCCATTTCGGAGGGGAAGCGCTGGGGATGCCAAGCGTTCATCACCAACATGGTGCCCCCCATGACGACCACCACTGCTGCAGAAAAACGCAATAAAGCTCGCCGGCGCAAGTTGAAGGTTCCGAAAACCACGACAGCCATTTGCACCGCGACCAGCACGCCACGAATCTGGTCGAACATGGCGTAAGACAAGGTTGCCAACAACGAAGCAAAGCTCATTTGCAAGGCAGTCAAGGCAGGATCGGTGGATCGCAGCGTCCACCCCATGCGGACCACGAAGTAGCTGACCAATGCCCCCAGCGTGGCAATG
The DNA here is from genome assembly GCA_039797415.1 of Pseudomonadota bacterium. Classification (GTDB taxonomy): domain Bacteria; phylum Pseudomonadota; class Gammaproteobacteria; order Burkholderiales; family Burkholderiaceae_C; genus Aquabacterium. The sequence goes on from JBDKHX010000325.1 coordinate 1,869, forward strand.
ACCTCGTACAAGCGAACCCGAAATGCATCAACCAAGCCATGCGCCAATGCAATCTCAACCACCACAAAGCCCGCCATATAGCCCAGCACAGCCAAACAAGTGCGCATGACATAGCGCTGCTGCTTGGAATCATTTCCCAGCAGCAGCCTGCGCATTTTTTGCCTGATTTCAACCAAACCGGAAATAAGAGCCTCCGCTGATCGGACCCATAGGTCAGTCACGCGCATGTCACGCGAACCCTTGGGAATTCTGTATGCCAGACACAAAGAGGGGCAATCTGAACACAGCCCATTTTTGCCACCAGTTCCGCCTCTAGAATGTTTGCGCCCCGCCCTCGACATCCTTCTAGGGCGGGCCTCTCCATACAAGGTGATCCATGTCCGTGATCCGCATCCGCGGTGCCCGCCAGCACAACCTCAAGAACCTCGACCTCGACATCCAGACCGGCGAGTTGACCGTCGTGACCGGGCCCAGTGGCTCCGGCAAGTCGTCCTTGGTGTTCGACACCTTGTATGCCGAGGGCCAGCGCCGTTATGTGGAGACCTTCAGTGCCTACGCCCGGCAGTTTCTGGACCGGATGGACCGCCCGGCGGTGGACCGGGTAGAAGGTGTCCCACCGGCCATTGCGATTGACCAGAGCAACCCGGTGCGCACCTCACGGTCGACCGTGGGCACGATGACGGAGTTGAACGACCACCTCAAGCTCTTGTTTGCACGCGCAGGGCAGTTGTATGACCAAGACACCGGTCAATTGGTGCGTGAAGACTCGCCCCAGTCGGTGTTTGATGAATTGCTGCGCCGTTGCGCCGCCACACCCGGTGGCCGCCGTGTGGTGATCACCTTTGGCGCCGAACTGCCAGCCAACACCACATCCGAGCAGATGGAAGAGTGGTTGTCGGCCAGCGGTTTTTCGCGCATTCAGGCGCAGCGCGTGGTCAAGGCCAGCCTGTTGCCGTCGGCCGCCTTGACGGCCAACCAGACTGCTGCATCTCTGGAAGAAGCAGACGCCAAACCCGCCAAGAAAAAACCCGCCGCCAAAAAAGCGGCCAAAGCCACCGGCAAGAAGGCCAAAGACGAAGCCAGCGCCGCTTTGGCCTCTAACGAACGCCTGGTGCTGGACGTGGTGGCCGACCGCTTCCGCATGGGTGCAGATGCCACCGGCGCAGACTTGGACCGCCCCCGCGTGATCGAAGCCCTGG
>JBDKHX010000326.1:0-3397 GCA_039797415.1 Pseudomonadota bacterium
CCAGCTTCGATATATCCAGGATGTCGTTGAGCACCCCCAAGAGCAAACGCCCGGAGTCCAGAATCGTTTCAAAGGTTTTTTGCGTGGGTTGTCCTGCGCTTTCCAGGTAGCCCAATTGCGCCAGGCCCAAGACCCCATTGAGGGGGGTGCGGATTTCGTGGCTCATGTTGGCCAGGAACTCGCTCTTGACGCGAGCCAGGCGTTCAGCCTCTTCGCGTGCGGCTTCACGTTCCTGATCCAGGGCACGTTGCTCGGTCACGTCCCGGATCACGGCAATGGCCTCAGTCAAACCCAGCGGCAACAAACGCGCTTCATACACATGCACATCACCGTCAGGTTCAGCAGCAGGCAATTCGTAATCAATCACCGCCTCACCCTTGTCAATGAGATGACTCAAGGCACGAGACAACCGTACAGCCCCCTCTGGCGGCAAGCCCATTTGCAGCTTCATGCCCTTTTTGAGCGCATACAAGGTCATGCGCTCACCAACACCCGCACGGTGATCCATGATGGTGCCGTCCAAGGCCAGACGGAAGTACTGATCGGGCAAGGCCTGGAACAGGCTGTTCAACTCTGCCGTCCGCAGTGTCACGGCCGACTCCAGACGCTCGTTGTGATAAGCCAGATTCTTGGCCGCTTGCTTTTGCAGTGAGATGTCGACAAAGGATTCCAACTGGAAAACGTCATCCGCCAAGTTGATGCGGGTGGCCGACCACACCACATCACGTCGATCGCCTTGATGCGTCAACAAATTGGTTTCCAAACGGTCAATGTCCTCGCCCCAACGCAAGCGCTGCAAGGCTTCCAGTCGGTCGTGCACCGCATCGCCGCCCCAGATCTTGAGGTCATCGACATGCCTGCCCACAATGTCTTGGCGGTCCAAGCCGATGAGACGCTGCCACGCCTCGTTGACATCCACCACCACTTGGTCCTCCAGACGGCAAAGCAACATGCCAACTGGACTGGTGATGAACATTTGCGAGAAACGGGCTTCGCTTTGGGCCAGCTTGGTTTGGGCCTGAGCCTGCGCCAATGCCGCCTCTCGGGCCTCCAAGGCCATGCCGACCATGTCGGCCAATCGGCCCACCAACTCGCGGATCTGATCATCGAAGAACTGTTCGGTATCGGTGTACAAATTGCACACCGCCCTAACCTGCCCGCCGACCTTCAGAGGCAAGGACGCCAGCGATCGGAACCCCGCCGCCAATGCCGCATCGCGATTTGCGCCCATGCGCGCATCAGACTCGATCGCATTGCAATAGTTGGGCTTGCCTTCGTAGTAGGCCTGCGCCGAAGGAGTGCGCTCTGACTCGGGGCCGGTCAATGGCAGAACGAGGGACTGGGCGTAATCGGTTTTGTCACCGGCCCAGCAAACCGGCACGATGAATTGCTTGTCGGCATCGGGCTCGCCAGCCCACACCATCTTGACGCCACTGTGGCGGACCACCACGTCACACATCGCCTGATACAAGGTGTGCGGGTCACTCTTGTGCGAGACCACTTCATTGATGTCCATCAGCACGCGATACAGGCGATTGAGCCGCTCGATGCGCAGCTCGTTTTGACGATGCTGCGTGACATCGCGAGAGATGCCCAACACACCCATCAATTGCCCTTTGCTGTCCAGCATGGGCGTTTTGATGGTTTCGACCAGTTCCACATGACCATCGCTCAAATAGGTCAACCGGTGGTGAGAGGCAACGGGGCCTTGCGCAGCCATCGCAGCGTCGTCCGTCAGACGGTAGGCCTGCGCTTGATCGGCGCCCACAAAATCCTGATCTGTTTTACCAATGATCTCGGATTCGGGGGCACCAAAGTACTGCTCAACCCGCGCATTGCACAGCTGATAGGTGCCTTGCTTGTCCTTGAGCCAAACCAGATCGGGCAATGTGTTGATCAGGGTCCTTAAAAAACGTCGCTCGTCACGCAGGGCTGCAGTCCGTTGCCTGACGGTACGACGCAGAAAGAAGCTCCACAGCAAGATGGCTGCGGCCAAGACACCCACGGTGGAGACCCCGTAGGCGATGTATCGTGACCAGGGCAACATCTTGATCTGCGAGCCCAACCACTTGTTGCGCAAGGCGTCCATCTCATCTTCAGAGATGTCGTCGAACCCTGCTTCGATCTGCTCTTTCAAACCTGCGTCACTGAGTCGATAGGCCCGGTGAAACTGTCCGGTATACAAGGCAAAGGCTTTGCGAAACCGTTGATCAATCCCAGCCTTGAGCATCAGGTAGTTGCCGGGCGCTTCGTCCATGCAAAACACGCGCAAACGGCCAGCCCCGGCTTGGCCAACCATGTCTTCATAGCTGTCATAACGGGCATCGATCAAAACGCCTTCGCGCCGGAGCAACTCGGCGCAGGCATCCCCCGCTTTGACCCCAACCAGAAAGCCCTGCAAGGTGCTGACACTGCTGATGCCGCCAATATCCTGATCGGTGTAGATCTGGACAGGCAGATCGGCATAGGGCTCTGAAAAACTCAGTGTCTTTTCTCGCTCAGGTGTGCGAAACATCATGTCGATGACGTCGCCCTTGCCACTTTTGTACAAGGTTTGCGCCTGGGCCCAATCGGTGGCGATGATGTGAACCCGCGAGCCGGTTTTCTTTTCCCACAACCGCCACAGATCAATCGTCAAACCGGTGAGTTCGCCCTTGGCATCCCTAAAGACATAGGGCGGGTAATGTGCATCCGCCAGGACGGTGATGTCTTTGGGCGTCTCGGCAGCAAAAATGCCGCCCCAGACCAGGCTGGCAGCCAGAAACAGCCACAGGCTTCGGGCAAATGTCGTCAACGTCAAAACCCTGCTTTTATACAAAGTCACTTTTTAACCCAGCGCAGCCCCTGTTAAAAGGGTAAAAGCGCTAAGGCCCGCCCGACACAACAGCATCGGGCGGGCCTCAGTCAATCGGGTTGACCCAGATCAGGCGGGCAAGGACGGATAGTCAATGTAGCCGTGGGGGCCGATACCACCATACAAAGGCGCATCCGCAAACATCTCGTTCAGCGGTGCGTTTTCCTTGAAACGACGTGGCAGGTCTGGATTGGTGATCATCACACGGCCTTCGGCAAGGGCGGCTTCAGCCATGTCCTTGGTGTAGCCGTTGTTCAGCATCCAGACGCCGTCGTACAAGCTACGCAGGGTGTCGTAATCAAACGGCGCGTTGTCACGTGGGCCGCCGGTTGCACCCTCGACCACGTGGATGTAGGCAGGCTTGATCTTGTTGAGTTCACGCACCACGTATTCAAACAAAGGCTGTGGCTGGCTTTCGCTCGAGTCATTGACGGGCGACACCGGCGAGATGCGGATACCAACACGATCGGCACCGATTTCTTGCGTCACAGCGGTCATGATTTCCAGCAGGAAGCGGGCGCGGTTTTCAATGCTGCCGCCATA
>JBDKHX010000327.1:0-3024 GCA_039797415.1 Pseudomonadota bacterium
CCTAGCCTGTTGCAACACACAGGCGCAGATCCCGCATCTGAAATTGGCTTGAGTGCCGGAGACATTTACACCCCTCGCGATGACCATACCCGTGCGTCGTGGGACAGGTTCCAGCAAGCCATCGCCAAACGAGAACCCTTTTCTGAGGCCATTGCCGAGCGAGACACGCCCAGAGGCCGCATCACGGTCAGCATCAGTGGCAGCCCCGTTTTCACTGGCCAAGGCCAGTTCATGGGTTACCGGGGTGCCAGTCGCAACGTCACCCGGCAAATTGACGTTGAAAAGCAGGCACGGCTGTCCGACCTGTTGCTGAGGCAAGCCATTGAGTCATTTGAAGCCAGCGTCATGATCAGCGATGCAGCTGACATGGTCGTGCTGAGCAACAGCCGCTGGCGCTCCAATGTCGGCACCGACTTTGATCCTCAAAACCCGCATTGGCCGACCACTTTGCGCAAGCTGATCCAGGACAAGGTCTACCCGCAAGCCATTGGCCAGGAGGAGGCCTACTTTCAATGGCGCATGGGGCTGAAGTTCACGGAAGACCCGCATGAGGTTCAGTTCCGCGACAAATGGCTGTTGATCAAGGATCAGGAACTGCCTGATGGTGGCACGGTGCATTTCGCGCTCGACGTCACCCAAAGCAAACGTGACGAGTTGGCACTGGCAGCGCAGCAAAAAGCATTGAAGCAGTCGCAAGAGTTGTTGGCCGCCGTCCTCAAGGCTTTGCCTGACTCGTGGATGGTGGTGGATGCTGAAGGCGCCTATGTGGACGCGCAAGATGACCACGCCTTGCTGACCCGGCCGTTTGTCGAACTCAAAGGCCTGCCGTTTGGGACCGACATCCCCCAAGACCAGCAAGAAGACCTGCAGGCCGCGCTGACCATGGTGCAACGCACCGGCCAATCACAGCGTACAGAGTTTGCCAAGCTCGACCATGGCTCAGGCGTGCTGCGCCAGTTCGAAGTGCGCATGGCACCGATGCCCAATGGGCTGACATTGATCCTGGCACGGGACATCACCGATCGCCAAGTCAGCGCCGAAAAGCTCCGGGTGAGCGAAGAGCTTTATCGCGCCGTTGCCACCACCATCAGCGATGGGCTGGTCATTTTGGAGATGTCGGGCCGCGTGGTGGCGGTCAACCCCGCTGCCCGGCGCATTCTGGGTATCGACGTCAACGACCCGCAAGCCCCCTTCCATGACGACAAACTCGGCGTGGAGTTGCTGCAAAGCGATCTGACCACGCCCTTGCCCCTGCCTCAATGGCCGTTGAATCAGACCATCAAACAAGGCATGCGCATTGCAGACCGCATCCACCCTTTGCGGCGGCACGATGGTGAGATCCTGTGGGTACAAGTCACCAGCAACCTGCTTCGCATTGGTGCCGATGGGCAACCCTTTGCGGCCATGGCCACCTTTCGAGACATCACCCAGGAGCAACGCGCCATTCGCGCGCTGGCTCAAAGCGAAGAGCGGTGGAAGTTTGCGCTCGACGGTGCGGGCGATGGCGTATGGGACTGGGATACCTGCTCAGGCCGGGTCTACTTTTCAACGCGCTGGAAGGCCATGCTGGGCTACACCGAAGCCGAGATCGATGGCCGCCTGGAGGAATTGATCCAACGGATCCACCCTGAGGACCGCGCGCGCATTGAATCGGCCCTGCAAGACTACTTGAACCACAACGATGGCGTCTTCCAGGCCGAATTCAGGGTTGCGCACAAAGATGGCCAGTACATCTGGATCCTCAGCCGAGGCAAAGCCATGGCCCGCGATGACCAAGGGCGTGCCACCCGCGTGGTGGGCACCCACTCGGACATCACACCCATCAAGCTCGCAGAACAAGCCCTGCGAGAAAAGCACACCGCCGAGGCAGCCAGCAAGGCCAAAACGCAGTTTTTGTCCCGCATGAGCCATGAGGTTCGCACGCCCTTGAACGCCGTCAACGGTTTTGCGCAATTGCTCAAACTGCAGCAAGACCAAAGCGGTGTCACGGACGCAACGCAAAAAGGCTACGTCGACCACATCCTGCGCGCAGGGCAACACCTGATGGGCGTGGTCAATGACGTACTGGACTTGCAGCAAGTCGAAGCGGGTGTGGTCAGCCTCAAGCCCGAGCCCATTCCCTTGCATGCTGAAGTGCAGGAATGCATCGCCATGTTGGGCCCCGTGGCCCAGCCAAAGCATGTGGTCATGTCGTCGCAGATCGGGGCCGAATGGACGGTATTTGCGGACAAACAACGGTTGCGTCAGGTGCTGATGAACATTGGCTCCAACGCGATCAAGTACAACCAGTCTGGCGGCGAAGTGCACTTTACGGCTGATCTGGATGACGATGGCTCAGTGGCCTTGACGATTTCAGACACCGGCCCGGGTATGAGTGCACAGCAATTGGGCAGGTTGTTCAACCCCTTCGAACGTTTGGGTCGAGAGACATCCAGCGTGGAAGGAACCGGCTTGGGCCTTATCATTACGCGGTCGCTGATCGAAGCCATGGGAGGTCGCATGGCGATTCGCAGTCAACCGGGCACCGGGACCCGGGTCACGCTGATCCTCCCTATGGCACAAACACCCTCAGCTCAACCCCCAACTGTCGCCCCGGCCACTGACAGTCAGTTGTATTCCTCGGCCATGACGAACTCCATGTTTCCAGCGTCTGACGCATCGGAAACCACGCGTGCTTTACGCGTGCTGTACGTTGAAGACAATCGCATCAACGCCATGCTGTTTGAAGAAGCATTGCGTCCTTATCCCCAGCTTGAGCTGGACATTGCAGAAGATGGGCAAATGGCCATAGCCATGGCCAAAGAAAAAACGCCTGATGTGCTCGTGCTGGACGCCCACTTGCCCGGTATGACCGGCTTTGACGTCTTGCGCGCATTGCGCACCCTGCCCGGCCTGGACCAGACACCCGCCTACATGTGCTCGGCTGATGCCATGCCTGAAGACGTGGCCAAAGCCCAGGAAGAAGGGTTCGCCGGTTATTGGACCAAGCCCATCGACATCATCGAAGTGACCAACGTACTGTGT
>JBDKHX010000328.1:0-3017 GCA_039797415.1 Pseudomonadota bacterium
TGCATTGCATGCCATGCGTCTGGTGCGTTGGCAATCTTGGGTCACCCGTAACCGCCCCATTTTGTGGATCTTGCATGCGGCCTATCTGTGGATGCCTGTCGGGTTTGCCTTGCTGGGCGCCGCACAGTGGGGCCTGGTGTCGGTCTCCGTTGGCATCCATGCATTGATGGTCGGCGTGACCGGCGGCTTGATCATTGGGATGATCACCCGTACCGCTCGTGGGCACACAGGTCGTGAGATGAAAGCCTCACGTCTGGAGGTGGCCGCTTATGGCTTGGTGCTTGGCGCTGCCTTGGTGCGCGTGCTGGTGCCTATTGTGTGGCCTCAAGGCTTGGTGCTGGGGCTGGTCGCTGCAGCCGTCGCCTGGTCTCTTGCTTTTGTCCTTTATCTCTTTGTCTATGCGCCGTGGTTGGTCACCACCCGGCTTGATGGCAAAGACGGTTGAGGCGATTTGTGCTCATTACTTTGCGAAAGGGTTCCCCATGTCCACTCCTGTGTCCGATACCGTTGACGTCCGTTCCATTGCGCCTCGCGACCGTCACGCCTTGATCTTTGGTCGCTTTGATGCACTGCCCCAAGGTGGATCGCTGCAATTGGTCAATGATCACGATCCAGCCCCCTTGCATCAACAGTTTGATCTGCGCTCTCCCGGCCAATTCAAGTGGACGTATCTGGAGCAAGGGCCACAGGAGTGGCGCATCCAGATCACCAAATTGATTGCCATCTCTGGAGCCGACTCATGTTGTTCCGGGGGCGCTTGTCGCGGATAATCGCACCGACGCGTTGTTGAACGCGTTGGTTTGCGAGGTCCGTTTTGATTGTTCGCCCCCGTCCCAATTGGCTGCGCATGTTGTTCGTGCGCCGCGGCTCCATCCTCAACAAGGTCCTGCCTCAACTGGGGGTGACCACAGCCTTGTCTGTGTTGGTGGTGATCTTCCATGGCGAGTTGCTGCACTGGAAGGTCACGCTCACCACCGTGCCGTTCTCGCTGGTGGGGCTGGCCTTGGCCATCTTCTTGGGGTTCCGAAATAGCGCCAGCTACGATCGCTATTGGGAAGCCCGCAAGCTTTGGGGCAAGTTGTTAACCGACAGCCGCAACGTTGTCCTTCAGCACGTCAGCTTTTCTCGCGTCGATCCACGCCCCTTCGTGTTGGGTGTGGCCGCGTTTGTGCATGCCGTGCGTCATCAATTGCGCGGGTCTGATCCCGGCGCTGACATGCAGCGGCTGTTGCCGCCAGAGGTGTTGCCTCGTTTGCAAGACCGGCGCACGCCCCCAACACAAATTCTGGTTTGGCTGGCTGAGCGATTGCGACTGCAGCGTGAGTCGGGTGAGCTCCATCCCATGCTGGCCGTCGAGATGGAGCGAGCCTTAACGGGCCTGAATGACGCGTTTGGTGGCTGTGAGCGCATTGCCTATACGCCCTTGCCCTTTACGTACTCGGTCATCCTGCATCGCACGGTCTACCTGTATTGCATGATGCTGCCGTTCGGCTTGTTGGATGCGATTGGCATCATGACGCCGCTGATGGTCGCCTTTGTGGCCTACACCTTCTTTGCGATTGAAGCCTTGAGCGATGAAATTGAGGAGCCCTTCGGCACGCTCCCCAATGATCTGGCACTAGACGCCATGGCCGTCAACATCGAAGGTGCATTGTTGGAAATGCTGGGTGACCGCGATTTGCCGGAACCCGTTCAGCCCGTTAATTTCCTGTTGACCTGACGACGTCATGATGAGGTTCAGGGGCTTTTCGCGCCCAACTGAATAAACGGCACATTGCCCCCTGTCACTTGAGGCAGCTTGCCATCCCATTTGCGGATGGCTTCTCGCTCGTTTTCAATCTTGCGCAATTGCAGCAAGTCGGACGTGATTTGCTGACGTTGCAAGGCCAGGGCATCAGCTTCGGCCTTGGCGCTGGCCACCTTTTGTTTGGCTTCCACTTCAATGCGTTGCAGGTCGCGTTCAGCCTTGAGCTTTTCTTGCTCAGCCTTGACCTTGTTTTCAATCGCCTCCGCAAACGACCGTGAGAACGCAAAGTTCACGATGGCGAATTCGTCCAGGATCAAGCCGTGGCGTTGCATCTTTTCTCGCAACAAGGCGCCGATGGCGTCCCGCACTTCCGTGCGACGAGAGACAAGTTCCTCTGCTGTGAAGCGAGCCGTCACGGCTTTGACCGCTTCTTGCGCCGCGGGGATGATGATGCGGTCGGCGGCAATGTCTGCCGAAGGGCCAATGTTGCGGAACACGTTGACCACCTGCTTGGGGTCCAGGTGGTAGTTGATGGCGATTTTGGTGTGAACCGATTGCAAGTCGCGTGAGGCGGCATCGCCTTCACCCTCGCCCTTTTGCAAACGCACGTCCATCATGTGCATGGTCTGTGCGATGGGCACGCGGAAGTGGATGCCCGCGTCGTACACCTGGTCATCTGCCTTGCCGAAGGTGGTCATCACGCCGCGCTCGCCCGCTGAGATGATGACAATGGGGCTGAGCATGCTCACGGCGATCAAGCCCGCTACGGCAAATGCGGCATATTTGATGAGCGTCTGCCCCTTGGACGGGCTATCGTTGAACGGCATAAATCCCTTTCTGATTTGCTTGGTGCAAACCATTTTGCCCAGAAAACTGCATCACGAAAAGCAGGATTAGGAGGGGTGGCCTGGCTGCCAAACCGGCGATGAGATGACACAATTCGGTCTCATTTGATTGAACAGCCTTGGGTTTGTATGACAGCCGCGACTTCCACTTTGAACAAATTGGTTCTGACTCGTCCTGATGACTGGCACTTGCACGTGCGAGATGGCGCGGCGATGGCCTCTGTGGTGCCTGCTACGGCCCGCCAATTTGGTCGTGCCATCATCATGCCCAACCTGCGTCCCCCCGTGACCAACGCTGAGCAAGCCACGGCCTATGCCGAGCGCATTCGTGCGGCTGTTCCGGCGGGCATGAAGTTCGACCCCCTGATGGTGCTGTATCTCACCAACGCCACGCCGGCTGAAGAAGTGGCCAAGGCCAAGGCGGC
>JBDKHX010000329.1:0-3006 GCA_039797415.1 Pseudomonadota bacterium
AGCGCATGCCACCCAGCTCCAGGGTGCCTCCAGCGTTGAAATCAAATCCGGACAGGCGTCCCTTGAGCGTCAGTTCACCATGGCGGTCATACGCCGGCCGAGTCACCCCATCACCGACGGGCACTTCGACCTTTGCAATCGTTTGATTGACCTTCAAGGCAATTTTGCCCGCATTGCCCTTGGTGATGGTGCCCTTGCCCGTACGCCAGATCCCAGCCGACACATCAATGGCAGACCCTTCATCCATCAGCAGAGACTGACCCGCACGAACCGTCACATTGCCACCGTTGACAGCCACAGCGCCAGGTTGGGCATTTTGACTCCGCTCGTCCAACTCCATCCCTGACACATCCAGCACTGCCCCAGCATCAAAATGGACATCGGCCATGTAGCTGCGCAGGTTCACCGTACCACCGGCGGCTGCGATAGTCCCCTCGACATGGACATCTTGAGTGGCATTTGCAGTGAACGATCCTGATGCACCCAGATCCAGCTTCACATCGCGCGCAACATGAACTTGATCAGCCTGCACAGTCAACTGGCCAGCCCCCGCGTTCTGCACCTCTTGGGCAGACACTTGCGTGACGGTTGGCAAGCTGGCGAAGAATGCATCCGCATCTTCCGTGTGCAATTCAGGCACGCTGGTCACGTGTGAGGTACGCTGACGGACAACATCGATTTGTTGAATGAACTGCTGCTTGGCGTCAACATCAGATCCGAAGTCCTGCCCCACGACGATCGAGCCCGCTTGAGGCCTCACCGAGGCATACAAGTTGGGCTGATTTTTGAGCGTTTTGGATTGCCCTTGATACAAGCTACTCGAACGTGAGCTTCGATGAGGGTTATTGGGCTCACCCTCATAACCCCCAGTCGATGCGAATTGCCCGTTGCGCTGATAGGGCCCCACGACCACGCCAGCCTTGACGCCCGACAAACCCGCGTACGTAAGATTGCCACCCGCAACCGACAAGCTACCCGCATCAGCGCCCTGTACGTAGCCATCGACAGCCAGGGTCTGCGACGAACTCAACAATTCGTCGTATTTGACGTCGGCCGACGCCTTGTTCAATGCGATCAACTGATCACCACGTCGCACCAAGGATGTAGAAATCGTCCCCGCCTGGTACTTCAGGTTGCCGCCCGAAATGTCAACCGTTGCGCCATCGGCCAAGACCGTGTTGCCGGTCGATTCCAGCCGAACGTTGCCCCCCTTGGTGGACAACTCTTGCGCGGTGCGCTTGACAGCGTTGTAAAAGCCCTTGGTGTTGCCTGTTGTGACAGCGTTGCGGCCATCAAACTGGATGGTCTGGCGATACAACACGCCATCGCGCTGCACCGGCGCGTCAGCCAGTTCGATCTTGAACAAGCGGCCAGACATCTGGTTGCGCGACATATCCAACTGGACATTCTTGACACCAGAGGCATCAATCACCGCACCCGATTCCACCACCAAGGTGGCATCATCTCTGACCAGACTAGAACCCGAATCATTCAACGCAGAAGCGCCACCAGCCGGTTGTTGGCTGCTGGTGGCCAACACATCAATGTTGCCCCCCTTGGCCTCGACCAAGGCGCCACCGCGAATACGTACGTCCTTGCCCAGAATTTCGATGTTGGATCGGTAGAAGGTTTCCGCATCGACTTGCGTAGCGCCACTGGTATCGATCTCCACCTTGGTCTTGCTGTTGGCGGTCAGCTCAACCTCGCCCAACTCTGCGGCCTTGGCTGCTTGGGCGGTGTTTGTCGTTTTGCTGGCTTGCAAATAGATGGCGCCGTTTTGGCCCTTGACTGCCGTGGTTGCGGTCAAAGCACCGTTTTGTCGTACCGTCATTCCCACCAAATTGATGGAGCCCTTTTCAGCACGGATCGAGCCATTGTTCTCGACGCCATTGGTACCTGCAGGCAGCGGCACAACCGGATCGACTGCATCAGGCGCGGCAACGGGTTCAGCGAAGGCATCAACAGAGACCAACAAGCCCCGTTGAGCCGGGTCTGATGAGCTGTACAAATAGACCTTTTGGCCGGCAGCCAATATGGCCTGCCCACCGCCAGTGGTGGTGATGGAGCCATCGTTGACCACCTTGGGCGCAATCATCATGATGTCGCCGCCGGCCAGGGCCTTGACTTCCGCACCCGCTTCAATCGAGATCACGCCTTTGGCCGTGTCGGCATTGCTGCCGAACACCGCCACGCTGGCGTCAGACTCGGCACGAATGCCTTTGAGGTAGGTCTCTTTGGACAAAGACAGTGCGGTCGCCACAAAGCGCCCTGCCTCCACCCGTGCTGTTGAGCCAAAGAACACACCGCTGGTGTTTTCCAGAATCACTTCGCCTGTGCTGGTCAACTTGCCCAGGATCACGGTGGGGTTGGCATCCCAGATCTTGTTCAGTGCGCTGCCACCCACCGGCTGTTGAAAGTGAACACTGTAGCCTTGGCCAATGTTGAAGCTGTCCCAGTTGAGGATGACTCGACGGTCTTCTTGACCCACAGTCAGTGTCGTATCCCCATAGGTCAAAGTGACAGGGGTACCGTAGTTCTCAGCCCATCGCGCCACACTGCGTTGCGGCAGGTTACCTGCAGCGCCAGGAACATTGCCTGTGCGATTGACATAAGCATTGGCAGCCGTGCCCACCGTGGGCCTGATGGGTTGGGCTGCGTCAGCCAACCCCGGCTGCATGGCTGCCATCAAAGACGCGATCACTGCGGCCACGGCGCGCGATTCTCCACCGGACTGCTTGCCAGCCCCTCGCACGTGCTCGGCGGCAGGCACATACATGCCTCGCTTGCGGTCAAATACCAGGCGGTGAACGCGCTTATTCATGGCAACTGCTCCTCAATCTCTCTCAGACAACCGGCTTAGAAAGCCTGCTTGACGCTGACATGTGCACGCCACTGGCGTTTCGTAGCGGGCGCATAAGCGCCACTGTCCACAGGTCGGCTGGTTTCAAAAAACGTCTTCGCTGCATCCACACTGAGTTGCAAGCCCTTGGCTGCGTCCACACGCAA
>JBDKHX010000330.1:0-3004 GCA_039797415.1 Pseudomonadota bacterium
TGGACTGTCGAACACACCGACCGAGTCGTTGTGGAGGCCAACATGTCCATTGCCACCGCCTGCAACCAAAGCACCCCAGAGATCCAAATGGCTGAGGCCATCCGAGAGTTGGAACAACATCCTCCTGCTGCGGGCATCAAAGCGCCATCCGAGTCAGCCACAGTCACTTGCCAGGCAGAGTCGGGATCCAGCGCCAGACCAGTCCCCCCCCAAGCAGCCAGCCCCGGCGTGGTTGCAAAGGCAGGGAGAAGCAACCTCCACACAGCCCCCGATCCGGGTTGTCGCCTGGGCAAGCACATTGTGGAAGGCGACAAAATCGTCGTCCTGGCGCGGGTGCCGGACTGGACGCAGGTGCGCTACACCCACCCCATCACTGGCGTCGTCACGGTCGGTTGGCTCAAAAGTGAGCGCATCAAACTCAGCGACCACGGGCCCAACAGCGAGCAGAGCCAAACCCAAACGGCCCTGTCGCGCTGAGCAACCTTAGATATCGATCTCGACCGCATCCCCGTGCAGTTCCATCAACTCACGGCGTGATGCGGCTTCGCCCTTGCCCATGAGCTTGTTGAACGAACCTTCTGTGGACTCGAATCCAGGTTCGCCATAGGCCACAGGCAGCAAGCGACGGGTGTCCGGGTTGAGGGTGGTGTCCCACAACTGCTCGGCATTCATCTCGCCCAAGCCCTTGAAGCGGCTGATGGACCATGCGCCCTCGCGGCAGCCTTCCTTGCGCAGCTTGTCCAAAATCGCGGTCAACTCGCCTTCGTCCAAAGCATAGAACTTGGCCGCAGGCTTTTTGCCACGCGCTGGCGCATCCACACGGAACAGCGGAGGACGGGCCACGTAAATGTGTCCGGTCTCGATCAACTTGGGGAAATGCCGGAAGAACAAGGTCAGCAACAAGACCTGGATGTGCGAGCCGTCCACGTCCGCATCTGACAGGATGCAAACTTTGCCGTAGCGAAGACCGGTCAGGTCTGGGGTGTCATTGGGGCCGTGGGGGTCCACACCGATGGCCACTGAAATGTCGTGGATTTCGTTGTTGGCAAACAGGCGATCTCGCTCCACTTCCCAGGCGTTGAGCACCTTGCCTCGCAGGGGCAAGATGGCTTGGGTTTCTTTGTTGCGGCCCATCTTGGCACTGCCACCGGCAGAGTCCCCTTCGACCAGGAACACTTCGTTGAACAGGATGTCGCGGCTTTCGCAATCGGTCAGCTTGCCGGGCAACACGGCCACGCCAGAGCTCTTCTTTTTCTCGACCTTTTGGCCTGCCTTTTGACGGGCTTGCGCTTGTTTGATGACCAGGTCGGCCAGCTTTTTGCCGTAGTCAACGTGCTGGTTGAGCCACAACTCCATCGACGGTTTGACGTAGGTGCCAACCAGGCGCAAGGCATCGCGGCTGTTCAGTCGCTCTTTGGTCTGGCCTTGGAATTGGGGGTCCAGCACCTTGGCAGACAGCACAAAGCTGGCACGCGAGAACACGTCATCGGGCATCAGCTTGACGCCCTTGGGCAGCAACGAATGCATCTCGATGAAGCCCTTGACGGCGTTGAACAGGCCATCTTTCAAACCCGCTTCGTGCGTGCCACCGGCCACCGTGGGGATCAGGTTGACGTAGCTTTCGCGCATGGGCGCGCCTTCTTCGGTGAAGGCCACGCACCAGGCTGCGCCCTCGCCTTCGGCAAAGTTCTCGGTTTCTGCGCCACTGGCGTATTGCTCACCCTCGAACAATGGGATGATGGGCTCGTAGGACAAGGTCTGCGTCAGGTAGTCACGCAGGCCGCCCTTGTACAGCCAGGTTTGCACTTCGCCGGACTTTTCATGCGTCAGGGTGATGGTCACCCCGGGCATCAGCACGGCTTTGCTGCGCAACATGTGCACCAACTCGCCTCGTGGCAACTCGGCACTTTCAAAGTATTTGGCATCGGGCCAGGCGCGTACGCTGGTGCCGTTCTTGCGGTCACCGCTGGCTGCTGGTCGCACAGTGACCGGTTCAATCACGTCACCGCCGCTGAAGGCCAACTGCGCCACTTGTTTGTCTCGGCACACCGTCACTTGCAAACGGGTCGACAAGGCGTTGGTCACGCTGACGCCCACGCCGTGCAAACCGCCCGAGAAGCTGTAGGCCCCGCCAGAGCCCTTGTCGAACTTGCCGCCTGCATGCAGCCGGGTGAACACGATCTCGACCACGCTGACGCCTTCTTCAGGGTGCAGCCCAAAGGGAATGCCCCGGCCGTCGTCGTCTACGCTGACCGACCCATCGGTGTGCAGCGTCACCGCAATGCGCTTGCCAAATCCGGCCAAAGCCTCGTCCGCCGCGTTGTCGATCACCTCCTGAATGATGTGCAGGGGGTTGTCGGTACGGGTGTACATACCCGGACGCTGTTTAACGGGCTCCAGTCCTTTCAAAACCCGAATCGAGCCCTCGCCATACGCGGCGCTGGGTTGGGTACTGCTAGACGGAGAGGTGGAATTCGATTTGGTAGCCATGGGGACGGATTGTAGGCATGCGATTCCGCTCAAGTTCGTACGGGAAAGGCCGAATCTTCCTGACAGTCTCCCATTAATCCAAGATGCTCAATTCTTTTGACCGCCTGACGAAACTCTGGCAGCACAACTTTTCGGTCTACACGGCACTGGATGCGGTGTCGGCTGAGATACGTGGCAAGCATTTGAGCAGCATCTTGCGTGTGGCCCCCTTCACCTTGGGTGCCAACGTCGCCAACGGCGCACTGATCCTGCTGGCGTTTTGGGACACCAGTTGGATGCTGCCGGTCTTGTGCTGGCTGTTTTCCCTGATGGTGATCACCGCCATTGGCGCGCGCGCCTGGTGGGTCGGCCGCAAAACCGTCATCAAAACCGCTTCGCCCCACGCCATCCGACGCTCGGTTTGGCATGCGGTCTACATTGCCAGCATCTGGGGCTTGATGCCCGCCCTGCTGTTCACGCAAGCCACACCGACACAGCAGGTGCTGATTGCCACCATCATCCCCGGCATGATGGG
>JBDKHX010000331.1:0-2994 GCA_039797415.1 Pseudomonadota bacterium
CCAAGATCATTGGCGGCTCGACCATTACCCAACAATTGGCCAAAAACCTGTTTTTGAGCAGCGAGAGACAAATGCTGCGCAAGGCGCAAGAGCTGGCCATCACCTTCATGCTCGAAGGTTTGTTGAGCAAAGACCGCATCCTGACGATCTACCTCAACAATGTCGAATGGGGTGAAGGCGTGTTTGGTGCGCAAGCGGCTTCACAGCATTACTTCCGCACCGATGCGGCCCGATTGTCGTCCGGGCAAGCCGCACGACTGGCGGTCATGCTGCCAGCCCCCAAACGCTTTGAGAAACAGCCGGCATCAGGCTACATCCTGAGCCGCTCGGGCACCATTGCTGCCCGCATGGGATCGTCAGAGATCCCCTGAGCGGGCTTGATCTCAGCCGCATCACGCGGCTGCACGCAACTCGATGAAGTCGTCTTTCGACGCGCTGCAATCCGGGCAAGTCCAGTCATGCGGTACATCAGCCCAGGCTGTGCCCGGGGCGATGTGGTCAAACGCCAGGCCAGTCGCTTCGTCATACGTGAACTGGCAGCTACCGCATTGCCATTGGTGAGTAACAGCCATCATCACACCCCTGCTGACGCCATGTCAGCCACGGCACGAGCCTGTTGCTGCTTGGCATAGTCGCCATACTTGGCCATCAGGGCCTGGCGCTTGGGCTCATACACATGGATGCGAGAGAAGTCACCCTGGTAGTGATCAATCAAGCGCTTGTCCATCACCTTGAACCACAGCGGTGGCACATAGGCCAGCAACAACATGGCGGCATAGCCAGACGGCAGTTGCGGGGCATGCTCGAAATGACGCAGCGCCTGGTACTTGCGTGTGGGGTGCGCATGGTGATCGGAGTGCCGTTGCAGGTGATACAGGAACACGTTGGTCACGATGTGGTTGCTGTTCCATGAATGCTCTGGCTGGCAGCGCTCGAAGCGGCCATCCGCACCTTGGCGGCGCAACAAACCGTAGTGCTCCAGATAGTTGACCACCTCCAGCAGTGAGAAACCATAGGCCGCCTGCACGATCAGGAACGGAATGACCTTGGGGCCCAGCCAGGCGATCACGCCACCAAACAACACCACGGTCATGGCCCAGGCTTGCAGGTTTTCGTTGTGCACACTCCAAACCGAACGACCTTGACGACCCAAGCGTTCCGCTTCGAGATGCCAGGCCGAGCGCACCGCACCGATCACGGAGCGTGGCAGGAAGGTCCAGAAAATTTCACCCATGCGTGATGTGGCAGGGTCCACCGGTGTCGACACATTCTTGTGGTGACCGCGGTTGTGCTCGACATAAAAGTGACCATAGGCCGTTTGCGCCAAGCAGATGCGGGCCAACCAACGGTCGAACGCATCCTTCTTGTGACCCAGCTCGTGCCCGGTGTTGATACCAAAACCACCGACGATGCCCACGCCAATCATCAAGCCCAGCATGTCATACCAGGCCAGGTCCATTGTGGCCGCCAAGTAGCAACCCACAAAGAACACGCCGTATTGAATCGGCGCAAAGGCATACAGCACCCAGCTGTAATAACGGTCCGACTCCAGGTCAGGCACCAGACTTTCAGGCGGGTTGTTGAAGTCCTCGCCCACGATCCAGTCCAGCAAGGGGATCAGGACATAGAAAAACGCGAACAGTGCCCACATGCCAATGGCCGACTGGAATTGCCAGATCGACCACAGCCCCAAAGCAGCCAAGGCGGGCACAGCCATGCCCAACTGCCACACGTAGCGCTTGTTATCCGTCCAAGGTGGCGATGCCACTGCGGTGTTGCTCATTGTTTTGTCTCCAACGGTTTGAACTGCATGTTTCACAGTGTCTGCCGATCGCCCCTTTGGCGGAAGACTTGGAAAGCCGGACGACTTTGTTCAAACGCCGGCACCGATTTGGTGTCAACCCTAGGTATCAATCCGCATCGGCACACCTGCGCAGACGTGCGATGCTGACGCCCCATGGACAGCCTCAGCCTCATCTTGGACGACATGCACTTTGACGGCGTGGTGTTCACCCATGCCGAGATGTCGGCACCTTGGTCCTGGCAACTGGCCACACCGGGGCTGGCCTCATTCCACATCGTGACGGCTGGGCAAGCCTGGCTGATGCGTGAGCACGAGCCCCCCATCCTCATCGAAGCGGGAGACTTGGCCGTGTTGCCCGCTGGCACAGCGCACACCATTCAAGACAAGCCCCAAAGCCAGGCCAAACCGATTGATTTGCTGCCATTCATGGACCAGTCAGACTGGTCGCCTGTTCATCAAAATGGAGGCGGCGCCGCAGCCAAACTGATCAGTGGCCATGCCCGCTTTGACATTGACATGGCCGCCCCGTTGATCGCCGCCTTGCCGCCCATCATGCTGGTGCAATCCGGAGGCAACATGCCGCCCCTGTGGCTGGCTCTGGGTATCCAGTTTCTGGAACAAGAGATCGCAGCGGTGCGCCCGGCCCAGCAAGCCATCTTGAACCGCGTGGGCGACATTTTGCTGATGGAGTGCATGCGGGACTATGTCGAATCCGTGCCCGAAGGATCAGGCAACTGGCTGGCCGCCTTGAAGGACAAAGCCCTGTCCATCGCATTAGCCAAGATGCACCAACAACCCGATCGCAACTGGACGGTGCCGGAATTGGCTCAACACGCCTGCCTGTCCAGATCCGCCTTTGCCGACCGATTTGGACAAGCCCTGGGCGAGCCACCCTTGACCTATCTGACGCGGCACCGCATGCGACTGGCCGCACGCCAACTACGCAGCAGCGCACTGACCGTCAGCAAGATTGCCCAGCAGGTTGGATACGCATCCGAGGCCGCATTCAGCCAAGCCTTCAAACGCGAATATGGCGAGGCGCCTTCGATCTGGCGCCAGCAAAACCCAATGCAGCCAAACCAAATGAATTGAGGCCCGAAGGCCTCAACAATTCATCAACGACGGGCGGTACCTGAACCACCCAACAGCATCGCCACCTTGCGCTTGGGCTTGATGAAGCGAGACAAGCC
>JBDKHX010000332.1:0-2988 GCA_039797415.1 Pseudomonadota bacterium
TTGGACAACACAAAACGGTCACGGTCAGCCCACTGAGGTTGCGCTGGGTGGTGGCGCAGATGGCGACCCCACAAGGCCACTGCCATATCGGCCATGCCCATAGGGGCGCCTGGGTGACCAGAGTTGGCTTGTTGGACGGCATCCATAGCCAGCGCACGGATGGCGTTGGCCATGGCGGTGATGTTCTTGGTGGTGTCGGACATGGTGGGAGGGGCTGTTGCGGGAAACGGGGATTTTAGCGCGCGCGCGCCGTCACTTTGTCGATGAACAACGCTGCAGCCTTGAGCAAAGGGATTTGCCCCGTTCGAATGTAGGCCAACAAAGCCTGACACACCGCATTCGTATCAAAACCCGACACGCGCACATCTGGCGGGATTTGACTGCTGCGAATGATGGCCTTCACATAACCGCGCAAAAAAACTTGCTCGATCAAGGTCACATCGCCCAACTCGTAAAAGGCCGACATGGCTCGGATGTAATCAGCCTTGTCCATGTCAGCAAAGGACAAGGGCATGATCCCCGCTTGCAACAACGGCGCATTGGCCAACAGGCGTGCCGTTCGCTTGTTGCCATTGGCAAAAGCTTGCAGATAAGGAATGCGGGTCATCAAATACATCGCTGCCTGCACAGGATGCAAGCCCTTTGCGGTTGACAAGATGACACCCAATGCCTGGGCCACATAGCCTGTTCCTGGCCGAAATGGGGGCGAATAGGCAGACTGTCCCAAGTGGATTTCTTCAAACTCTCGCGCTTTACCCCGCTGAGCGTTTGGTAAGAAATGGTCTGAATCGGCCACCCCCAATAAACCATGGTTATCTGTCAAGAAGGCATGAACGGCGCACGCTTGTTCCATTGATAAGTCAAGATGACCCCATAGATATTCCGCCGCCAACTTGTGATTCAAAACCAGCAAAGCATCTTCTGTCGGTTTATCAGGATTGCGCTGCCCATATTCAACCAAGGCCTGGGTATCCAACTCGGTATAGGTTCCCCCCTCCAGCACCGATGATCCCCAAGAAAAATCAATGATGAAACGGGCAAAAAACCGCCTATCTATCTTGGGGACAACAGCCTGAATATGAGTACACCGCTCAGCCAAATCGAGATCAAGGCCAGGTAACGGCTGAAGCCATTCTTCGCGATAAGGCGCATAAGGCCGCTCTTGCCACGGCCGAGCAAAATATAACTCAATATCTTGCTTCAACAAAGGTGATGTCGACACATAGCGGGTTGCCCGACCTGCGCCCAACTCTTTGATGGATCCCTCGCGCACCAACTCAGCCAAACGCCGGTTCAAGGTTGATCGACTGGGCGCCAAGCCCACCAGATCAATAGGACTCAATCCGGCCGCACCGGCTTTGTGGATTGCCTTGGCAAGGACAACAGCTTGATCGATTGACGCTTTTTTTGGCATGGCGGGACATTAACGCCGCCACAAAATCTTGTCAATAAATCTTGTCAGAACAAAAATCTCGTCAAACTGAACGCCCACCAATGC
Source organism: Pseudomonadota bacterium (assembly GCA_039797415.1). GTDB lineage: Bacteria > Pseudomonadota > Gammaproteobacteria > Burkholderiales > Burkholderiaceae_C > Aquabacterium. The sequence continues at coordinate 1,499 of JBDKHX010000332.1, forward strand.
ATACACGGCATGCGGCGTTCTCTTGATGTTGCCGGACAGGTGGGAGGGGCTGTTGCGGGGAATGGGGCTTTTAGCTCGTACGCATCGTCACTTTGCCGATGAACAACGCTACCGCCTTGAGCAAGGAAACTTGCCCGTGAGAATATAGATCAACAAAGCTTGACACACCGCATTCGTATCAAAACCCATCGCGCGCAGATCTGGCGGGATTTGGCTGCTGCGAATGATGGCCTTCACATAACCGCGCAAAAAATCCGCCCGATGAAGGTCACTTCATCCAACTCTTTGATGACTCCTTCGCGCACCAACTCGGCCACACGCCGGTTTAAAGTCGATCGACTGGGCGACCACCGCCAGATCAAGGCGGACTCAATCCTGCGGCCCCGGGTGGTTGGATAGCCTTAGCGATGATCACAGTTTGATCGAGTGACGTTTTTACCATGGAGAAACGTTAACGTCGTCAAAATTTTGTCAGAACAAAAATCGACAGAACTTACTCCCGCAAAAGTACCCCCATACTGGGTGTACAAATAAAAAAGGCCGCTTGGCTACACCAAGCGGCCTTTCTCAAGATTGAGTCAATACTAGCTTACTGACAGATACGTCCTGCCGCACGAGTCACGCAACCACTTGCAGCACCGAGAGCCCAAACGACGGAACCCTCAGGGTCACGAGTACCCGTCATGATGTACGTATCAGCAGCAGTCACACCGTTCACTGCATTGGGAACCATTGTCACCGTAACCACATTTGCGGCAACAGCCAGTGTGACGCCTGCGCCATCAAAAACCCCACTATCACGGGCACTCAGGTTAGGAATCCCTGCAGTCAGAGCTGCTGCGTCCGGAACGCCGGCTGCAACGGACATTGCCGAGAAGTCAGTACCGTTTGCCGCAACGCAGCCAGCTGGTCCGTTTGCACCAGATGAACAGAGTTCAATCGCATCTTTGTAGGCACCAAAGCTACTTGGCATTTGAGCGAAGCGTGCCTTTAACGTGTAGTTCTGGTAAGCAGGCAACGCCACAGCCGCCAAAATACCAATGATCGCCACAACGATCATCAGTTCGATCAGAGTAAAACCTTGTTGAACGCGCTTCATATTGAACTCCTTTGAGGCCGCAGCCTGCTGTCAATGAACTTGTCTTGAGTTGGCCAAGTTTCCCGGGCCGCGAGTTGTATTAGGCAGAAGGCGTGCCAGGTTTTATCTGTCGAAAAACCGTGATTTACTGCGCATTTCTAACCGATCCGCTGCCGAAATTGGTCACTTGCGTATCAACAGTTGCATTTGCAGCTGACAATTTTTGTCAGTCGATTTAACAGTGACGTAACACGTCACCACATCAGGCACCGCAAACTACTGTTCTACCGGGGCGTGAAACCGCTGCCCTTCGCGAAGGGGCTCAATGCGGTGACGGCTGTCTAACGCTCGGATCTGAGACAGCACCGCAGGTACTTCACCCGGCTTGGGGTGCGTGATGTAGACGCTGACC
>JBDKHX010000333.1:0-5188 GCA_039797415.1 Pseudomonadota bacterium
CCCGCCTCCAGTCGCTGAAGTGTTGCAACCGTGACGCCCAAACGCTTGGCCCAGGATCGCAAGGATTCTTTGCGGCGCAAACGGGCTACGGCCAAATCCGCCCCCAATTTTTCGATGGCAGCGGCCGTGGCCGGTGGAAGCTGGAGCAGAGCACGGGCAGTCTTTGGCATACCCATACACTATGACAAATAGCCAACATTTGTCAACATCTATGATCACACACTAAACTTTTGACACTCGCGTGCGCTTTGATTCATTCAAGATCGTCTTATAGAACCCTCTTTGTGCTTCGCTAGATCAGTCCGCCCCGGAATCGGCCAAACGCGCAATCCGCGATCGCGCCGTCTCCATCCTCGCCACCAATGCGTCCAAACAGACGGCGAATCCCTCACTCAACGCAGAATGGGCTCGTAAGCGCTCAACGAAGTCCGTAGCCATGAGCAAAGCCTTTTGCCAAGCAGATGCAGGCACTTCACTATTGATGCTCAGACTTAACTCTCGAACAGGTAGGTCGCCCCCTGACGTTGGCGCAAACGCCATACACGTCATGTCATAGGCCGGCGCCAACTGGTAAGGGCGCCCTTGCTCGGACATGAATGACAAATTACCCAAATGCATATCGGTGTTGGCAATCAAGGTTCCGAAGGCCCAAAGCACCTCGGTCTGCGGCACTGCCTGGCTTTCGACCACGCCCTCGCGGGCCAAAGCGCGAACCACTTGAGGCCAATGACCTGCCACGCCCACAAACTCGGCATCCAAAGCCTGCAATGAAAACAGCCCCCTGCGGCCCAAGGGCCCCTCTCGGTCAAAACGAATCACTTCTAAAAAGCGCTGCGCACCATGCTCAATCAAGGAGGTTCGCGCCGCCAGCAGGCCATGCTCACACAACACTTCCAGCGCCAGGTGCTCGGCCAATAACAAATCCCGCCAACGCTCGCTCACAGGCGTATCTGTCAAGGCCGTGAACTTCACGATGACATGAGCAGCCCCATCGTTTTGCTGAGCATAGGTTGCGAACTTCGGCTGCTCGCCACCGGCTGACGAACCATGCAACTCCCCACGGGCGGAGGCCGCTGCAAGCGATGCATAAACTTCGGGCTTGCGACACAGTTCGATCGGGTCAGGAACTGGCGCGTTCACAAAGAGATCGCGTGCCGCTGCTCCGATGAGTAAATTGCCGGGCAGCTCCCCCCCTCGATGAATCAGGGCGCGCAAGATATGGCTGTCACTCCAGTCGGTCAAGCGCGAGGGCAAACCAAGCTGCTCACCATACTGGAGGTTAAATGCACGCCCCAAATACCCCTGAGGCTGCATGTCAAAAAGCCACCACGGCAAGCCCTCTGTATGCAGGCGCAAGCCATCTGTTTGCACCATCACGAACCCTTCTGGGTGTACCGGGATGAGCCCCCCCAATTCACGCAATTGCCCCTCAACCGACACCCGGTAAACCGGCGCCTGCAAGTCTTGGCGGGTCGCATCACGAAGGGCGTATTGAATAGATCTGGCGGCACCAAATGGCACCAAATCTGCCCCGAGAGTGCGAAGGGCGCGAGACAGCGTGGGCTGACTCACCGCCAATTCAGCCATCAGCCCACGAGCGGATCGCACCCCCTTTTGCAGTGAGGCGCGAGCGCGTTGTCCCAACTGATCGGCCGCTGATGACATCTGTATTGAATCTATCTATGAATAGATTTTTGAATGGTATCAGCAACCCAAAGGTCGTTGGTTCAAATCCGGCCCCCGCAACCAAAAAATAAAAAGGCTCTCGGAAACGAGAGCCTTTTTTCTTTGCGCGCCGGGTGTTGTCGCCCATGTCAAATGGGTTTTGACGTCAACGCGTTGACATCGACCCCCAGGTCCTTCAACCTTTTGGCATACGAGTCCCTGCGTTTCGCGGCCTTGTCCGCCGTGTCCACAGCCGCCTGAATGGCTTTGGGGCCTTTGTTGGACAGGGTTTTGATCAACCCAAACTTATGCGCAGCTTCAGCCTCAGCCCTGCGGAATGTGGCGATCAGTTCGGCGTATGGGGCGGATTGATTCACAGTAACCTCATTGTTGAATGCGCCATTTTCTGCGCTTTGAGCCCGCTTTACCAAGTTGCCTCATCAATTGATTCGCGCAAATGATTGATGAACAACTTAGCCCTTTGTGATCGACCTCTTCCTGGGGCCCGCACGACATGAATACCCGGCAGCCCATCAACCAGGGGCGCCTCCAATTCTTGCGGAAACAGCGCAACCAGGCGGCCATCACGCAGTTGATCGCTGACCAACCAAGTAGCGATGTGCAAGATACCCAGGCCAGCCAAGGCGGCATCCAGCATCGCATCTTTGTCATCGGTACGAAAGCGTCCCCGCACAGGCAATGGTTGGTGACGGTTGACGCCCGCATAGCGCCAAATGAACGACGGCGACGGCAAGGTCGCGGCACTGATGCAGTCATGCTTCAGCAAGTCCATGGGGGTCTCGGGGCGCCCGGCTCGCTCGATATAGGCAGGGCTGGCGCAGGTAACCAATCGCACCGGCGCCAACTGCATGGCTTGTAGATCGCTGTCTGGCAATACGCCGATGCGAATGGCGACATCCACCCCTTGCTCAGCCAGATCCATCACGTGGTCGCACAGGTGCAGATCGATTTCCACCCCTGGGTGCTGCTTTAGGAACTCGGTCACCACCGGCACCACATGACGACGACCAAACACGGTTGGCGCAGTCACAGTCAACAGCCCACGCGGCTCGTCATCCTGCTGATGAATCGCGTCCTTGGCGTTGGCGATCTCACTGAGGATGACGCGTGCACGAGGCATGAACTGCTCCCCGGCATCGGTCAGCGTGATCCGACGCGAACTGCGGTGAAACAGGTTCGAGCCCAACTCGGACTCCAGAGCATCGATCTTGCGGGTTACGGAGGACACGGCCACACCCTGCTGCCCTCGGTAGTGCGCTACCACGACGACGGCGACTGTGTCGTGGGCCACGCCGCCCGCGCTTGCTCATTTCCAATCACTGCGCGGCACGTGGCCGCCTCAAAAAGGCTCCATCCATGAAAACACAACACCTGGGATCCATTCACCACATTTCGCGTGCGGCCGGACTGGCCCTGTCTGCCGCGCTGACATTGGGCGGCATGAGCGCCCCCGTCAACCTGGCGCATGCCGCCGCACCGATGCAAAAAGTACAAGCTCCGGGCTGGTATCGCATGATGGTTGGCGCGTTCGAAGTAACAGCACTCAGCGATGGCACGGCCGAGTTGCCCGTTGATCAACTGCTGCACGCGCCCAAAGGTCGCGTCGTTCAGGATCTGAAAAAGCACTATCTGGCTGCCCCGCTGGAAACATCCGTCAATGCCTACCTCATCAACACAGGATCACGCCTGGTGCTGATCGACGCCGGTGCTGGCAACTTGTTTGGCCCCACTCTGGGCCGCTTATCAGCCCAAATCACTGCGGCCGGGTACCAACCGGATCAAGTCGACGACATTTTGATCACGCACATGCACCCGGACCATGTGGGCGGCTTGGTATCTGGCGGCAAGGAGGTGTTCCCCAACGCGACCATCCACGCCGATCAGGCTGACAAGGACTTCTGGCTGTCCCAAGCCAGCCTGGACGCAGCACCCGCTGACCAAAAGGGTTTTATTCAAGGCGCCATGGCCTCGCTCAACCCCTACGTGAACGCAGGTCGGTTCAAGGCATTCTCCGTTGATGGTGAGGTCGTTCCAGGCATTCGAACGCTGGGCACACATGGCCACACACCGGGCCACGCCATCTACATGGTCGAAAGTGAAGGCAAACGCCTGACCTTGATTGGAGACCTCGTTCACATTGCCCCTGTTCAGCTCGAATCACCAGAGGTCACGATTGCGTTTGACAGCGACACAGCCAAGGCTCGCGCAAACCGGGTTCGCCTGTTCAAAATCTGGGCCAGAGACGGCGCATTGATTGCCGCCTCTCACTTCCCATTCCCGGGCATCGGTCGCCTACGCGCGACAGGCAAAGGCTATGTGTGGGAAGCACTGAACTACAGCAGCCAGGTCAAGTAATGCACTGAACAAAGCCCCACTCTGCCAAGGCAGAGTGGATGCCTCGCACCAATGTGCGAGAAAATACTCAGCCATGACAGCCCTCGCCGAATCTACCGCTGACCCCAAACCTCAACCACCCGAGCCACCGGACATCAATGCCTGTTGTGCCAGCGGCTGTGATCCATGCATTTTTGATCTGCATGACCTGGCCATGGATGAATACCGTCAAGCCTTGAGGGCATGGCAAGCCCGTCAAACCGGCGCACAGGAGAGCGAGTGAGTACGGCAGATCAACTGGTAGCGAGCCCCTTTCCACCCAGCGACGAACAGGACGCCATCCAACGATCACGGTCCAAAACCATCATCGTGGAGGCCAATGCCGGCGCCACCAAAACCACGACGCTGGCATTTCGCATTCGCTGGGCCATTGAACTGAACGTGCCGCCTGAGGCCATTCAGGTTCTCACCTTCACCGAGCCCGCCTGCGAAGCCATGCGCATGGCGCTGAACACGGTTGGTGTGCCACCGGCCCTGGTGCGCCGTGTGAAGATTCAAACCTTTGATGCCTTCTCGGCCACCGTCCTGCGCAGCCTGGAGCCCAAAGCCGCCCCGGTCAAACACACCCCTGAGGATGTCTCGCCGGTTGTGGTCCAGGCCATGCAACGATTGGGCATGAGCGCCGACAGCGGCTTCATCGAGCGTTTTTTGAACACCGCAGGCTGGCTCAAAGGCACGCTGGCGTTGAGTGAAGCCGCCTGGAATGGCCAAGAGATCAATGAAGATTGGGCCGAAAGCGTTGGCATCGAGTTCAGCCACGTGCAGCTGTTCAGAGCCTACGAGAACCTGCGCTACCCCATCGCAGACGGCATCGACATGCCCGAGTTCCGCTGGACCTTTGACGCCACCTATGACCTGGCCCGGCAATTGGCTGATCCTGAACCGATGACGTATCTGCATGAGATTCCGGCCTGGCCTCGGTCCATTCGTTTGCTCATGGTCGATGAGATGCACGATACCAACCGTGCGATGTACGTCATCCTCAAAACCTTGCTGGACACCAACCCCTGCTACGTCTGCGGCGTAGGCGACGTGGACCAGGTCATTCACAGCCAGTCGGGTGCTGATCATCACTACATGGGCCCCCATGTCAGCTTTGGCAACCGCG
>JBDKHX010000334.1:0-2974 GCA_039797415.1 Pseudomonadota bacterium
TTCTCGTCAAACGGACGGCAATGCCCATCGGCTGATTCCATGCCGCCTTCAACATGGAGGTAGCCCGCTTCTTGTGGCACGACCACCGTCATGCCGCCAGCCAGTGCCACATCACATTGGCCGCTGGCCAAGGCGTGCCACGCCTGGGTGATGGCGACCAATGAAGTTGAACACGCTGTGTGAATGCTGACGGCAGGGCCCTTGAGGTTCAAGCGGTTGGCAACCCGGGTGGCGATGTAGTCTTTTTCGCTGCCCAACATGACACCGAATTCACCGTATTGCTGAACCAGCTCTGGCTGCTCCTGACGCAAGGCTGGGGTGTAGGTGTTGTTGGCCTCACCCGCGTACACGCCAAAGCGGTCATCCGGTTGTTGCGTGGGGTCGATGCTGGCGTGTTCCAGTGCGGTCCAGCACAGCTCCAAAAAGAGTCGCTGCTGAGGGTCCAGCACGGTGGCTTCGCGTGCCGAGATGCCAAAGAAGGGGGCATCAAATCGATCGGCATCCTCCAGCACCCCGCGGGCGGCCACGAAGTTCGGGCGGTTGCGGATGTCCTCTGGAATGCTGGGGTCTAACTCGTGCGGCGCAAAGTGGCGGATGCCTTCGCGGTTGGCCAGCAGGTTGTCCCAAAAGGCGTCCAATGTTTTGGCGCCGGCTGTGCGCACGGCCATGCCCACAATGGCGATGCCATCGGTGCTGTTTGATGAGATCACCCGCCGAGTTGCTTTGGTGGTGGGCGACGATTGCAATGCGTCAGCCAAGCCTTTGCAGGTGGGTTGGTCATATACCTGTGCCACGGTTGCCTTGTGACCCAACTCCTTCAGCCGGGCGACGAAGCGCAGCACCAGCAAGGACTTGGCGCCTAGGTCAAACACATTGTCTTGGTCATTGAGACGAGGCAGGCCCAGCAGTTCTTGCCAGGCTTGCTGGATCGCCTCCAGCGGCGATGTCACCGGCCCTGATGTGGCTGTGGCCGTCACAATGGCGGGCAAATTGCGGCGGTCGATCTTGCCGCTTGGGGTGGTGGGTAGGCGCTCCAGCGCCATGAAGCGGGTGGGCACCATGTACTCCGGCACACGGGCGCGAAGGTAGGCTCGCAGGTCGGTGATCAGCACGCTCAAGTCAGCTTGAGGGTTTCGCAAAACAAGGTGACTGATCAGCTGGCGGCCTAAGCCGGGCAAATCTGGCGCACTCACCACCGCGTCTTGAATTTGCGGGTGTCCCATGAGGGCGACTTCGATTTCGCCCGGTTCAATGCGGAAACCGTCAACCTTCAATTGCTGGTCTGCTCGACCCAGATAAGTCAGCACCCCATCGGCATCGCGGCGAACCAAGTCGCCCGTGGTGTACCAACGACCAGGCAGGGCCGGGATGTCGTCACGGAAACGGTCTGCTGTCAGTTCTGCCTGGCCCAAATAGCCGTGAGCCAAACAGTCACCGCCCAGCAGCAATTCGCCTTCGGTATCTTGGGTGATTTGGCCTGTTTCCGGATCGCGCAGGGCGATCTGGACGTAAGGCAGGGCCTGTCCAATTGGCGGGATGGTGGGCCACTGAGTTTGCTCGCTGGGCAACTCAAACGCTGTGACGACATGACTTTCAGTGGGGCCGTAGTGGTTGTGCAAAACCGCTTGAGGCAGGTCGCTGAACAGCTCTCGAATGGCTGGAGTGATTTGCAGTTGTTCGCCCGCACTGATCACGTCTTGCAAGATCAAGGGCTGTTGGTCGGCAGTGCTACGCGCCTCGCGGTCCGCCTCGGCCAACATTTGCAAAGCCACATAGGGCAAATACAGGCGGGTCACGCCATGGGTGACCAGGGCCTGACGCAGCAGGTGAGGGTCGCGGCGGTGTGATTCAGGGATCAAGACCATGGTGCCCAAGCAGGCGATGGTCGAAAAAATTTCCTGAAAATGCACGTCAAACGACAAGGGGGCAAACAGCAGCGTGGTGCAAGGCTGACCTAGGCGCGGGTGCTGTGCGTGCCAGTCGATCAGGTTGGCCAGGGGTTTTTGGCCCATGGCGACCCCTTTGGGTTGCCCGGTCGAGCCTGATGTGAACAGCACATAGGTCAAATCCGACTCACTGGCATACAGCGGGGTGGCAGCAGTCGGGGTGGGCAGAGAGGTTTCATCGTTGCGCAGTGTCAAACTCACTTGCGCTTGGGTCAGCATGGCTGCAATGCGGTCGGCTGGGTAGCTCAGGTCGAGCGGTACATAAGCCAATTCGGCCTCAACTGCGGCCAGGATTCGGATGATGGTTTGTGGGGTGCGGCTTGCCTCAATGGCAACGCGGTCACCGGCTTTTAGTCCCTTTTGTTTCAAGGACAGGGCCAAATCCTGGACGGCCTCCAACAGCTGCGCATAACTCAGGGATCCTTCCGGGGAAACCAGAGCGATCTTTTGAGGTGCGCGCTCGGCGGCCTGGCGCAACCAATGACGGAGTGCGTGAGAACCTGCTGTATTGAGCTTGGCTGAGTGGGGCATTTGAACCTGATTGAGCGGAACTGCCTCAAGAGAGGTCAGTACGTATTTTCGGAACAAGAGATGACAAACTTGATGACGAAATTCGTCACGTTGAATGTTTCTGATTTGTTTCAAATACTAACGCTTACAGGTTCCGGTTGGGGGATGTCTGACCTTATCTAACCTGAATCAGGGGGGGCGTGATGGCAATAATTCTTATAAGTGTGTGGGATGCACATTTTTTGTGGCGCGATTGAGTTGCGTCGAATCCCTAGTTCGTGGGGGTGACCGATATTGTCTAAATATGTCCGAATTAACATTTATTTGTTTTTCGGATATATGCAAAGTTAATTTGTAAATGATCCAGAAAATAAAAAAGCCCGACGAATCGGGCTTTTTACTATTGCAGTTTAATGACTGGGCGGATTCAAAAGTGAAGTGCAACACCTGCAACCCTGTAAGGTCCGCAGATGCAAAGCACCCCAAGACACTACCAGCAACTTCAGCCTGAAGAGCGC
>JBDKHX010000335.1:0-2965 GCA_039797415.1 Pseudomonadota bacterium
GGCTCCCCAGCAAAAGCCCCGCCAACCGTGGCGCCCTGCGTTTTCGGCCCGCCAGCACCCCTCTGACCAAAGGTGAGCGCATCTACTCCATGGGCAACCCCAGAGATGTCACCTTTGCCGTGGTCGAGGGCAACTTCAATGGCTTGGTCGAGCGATCATTCGACCCCTTGATCTACTACGCAGGCAGCATCAACCCCGGTATGAGTGGCGGGCCGGTTGTCGATGACGACGGGCGGGTGGTCGGCATCAACGTCTCGGCCATGATCTTTGCCGAACAAATGAGCTTCCTGGTTCCCGCAGCCAATGCCCAGGCTTTACTCCAGCGTTCTGCCCACAAAACCCAAGCCCTGGCCACCCCCGTCTGGCCCAGCATCACACAACAAGTGCTGGCCTACCAAAACGAATTGACCCAACGCTTCCTGGCGCAGCCTTGGCGAGACGGAGGCCACGACCGCTACAAGCTGCCCATGCCGCAAGAACAGTTCATGCGATGCTGGGGTGGCAACACCGCCAGCGAAACCAAAGGCATCAAAACGGAATCCACACGCTGCAGGATGGAGCACAACCTCTTCTTGCGAGACAGCCTGCGCATCGGCTACCTGGACTTCGAGCAGTACAGCATGGATGGTCAAAGTGTGGGCCCATGGCGATTCGCGCAAGCCTATAGCCGCCGTTTCGGCCTGAACACCGCCATGAATCCGGGCAAGGAAAGAACCGCGGCGCAATGCAAAGAATCCTTTGTCGACAGTCATGGCGTAGCGCTGCGGTCAGTCATCTGCATGAATGCCTACAAAAAACTCAAAGGTCTTTATGACCTCAACATCCTGGTCGCCACGGTCGACCACGACCAACAAGGTGTTCAAGGTCAATTCGAAGCCAACGGCGTCAGCTTTGACAACGCCATGAAATTGACGGCCCACTATCTGGAAGGTTTCGGATGGAAACGCGCGCACTGATTGAACTCCTGGACCGACACGAAGACGTGATCGGACGCTATCGAACAGGTCAATCGGCAGCCGTCAGCATTGGCCGCAGCCTTGATTGCGACATCGTTGTCGAAGACCCCTACACCGCAGCACACCACGCAGACCTGGTCGCGACCGATCGAGGCTGGACGCTCAAATTAGCCTCCAGTGTCAATGGCGCCTGGCACAACGGACAACAACTCCCCGGCAACAGTGAACATGATCTGCCCCCCGGCGCAGAGATTGAAATGGGACAGACGCGTCTGAGACTGCGTCACCCCTTGCAAACCTTGGCGCCTGAGCAAGCCCTGCCCCAAGAGCATCACCAGCATCAGACTTGGCGACGCTACCTGCCCTCACCTCGGGCCATGCTGCTACTGGGACTGGTTTGCGCCTGGAACCTGGGAGCCAGTTGGCTGGACAACCCGCCTGACAGCCCTTGGTCCAGCTACTTTGATGAACTGCTGGCGACGATCGGCTTTACCGCCCTATGGGGTGGGCTGTGGAGTTTGATCAATCAATTGTTCAAACGAGAGATGCCATTTTGGCAACATCTGCAAGATGGTCTGATTGCCTATCTGGTCGTGCGCAGCGGCATCATGGTTTTGAGCATCAGCGCCTATTCCCTGTCCATCCCGGCCTTGTCACACATCACGAGTTGGATCTCCATCATTGGGGTGATGACTGCTTGCTGGTTCTGCGCCAAACGCATATGGCCTCGCCGGCAACGACGCGCCGCTCTGGCATTGAGCATCCTGACCTTGCTATTGATCGTGCCCCAGACCATCAAGTTGCACACCAATCAACACAGATGGCTGCCACCACTTTATCTGTCGACCCTGCCTCCACCCGCTTTGCGGCTCGCACCGGCTGTACCGGCCCCGCTATTTGTGCAAGAACTCAATGGATTGCAAAGCAGTTTGATCGAAGCGGTTCAGAAGGATCAAAACAAACCCGAGGACAGCAGCGAAATCGACGACGAATGACTCAGACAAAAAAAGGGAGCCGAAGCTCCCTTTTGATCAATCACACGCAGTGTGATCAAGCTGTACGGCGGCGGCGGGCCATCAAGGCCACCACGCCAACACCAGCCAACATCAAAGCATATGTTTCTGGCTCAGGAACGGCTGGCACGGGCGTACCGCCAACACCTGCAAAGCCAAAAATGTAGGTGCCTGGTGTGCCGTCGCTGGCGCCGCCTGCTTGGCTGTTTTGACCCAAGGAATACACCTCAGCGCCCACTTCGCCCAGAGCAGCCATGGCGGCACGTTCAGAAGCAGCAGCGCCGTAGAAGATGTCAAACGTCACGGACTTGCCGGCTTCAACAGAGCCGAAGTCGAAGGTGAAGAATGCACCGTGGTCAGCAGGACCCGAATCAACCACGTTCACGTTGGACGTACCGGCGACGAGGGCCGATGGATTGGACAGTGGGTTTGGCGTAGCAAAACCGTCGTCACCCGAGAAGACCAACTTGCTGGCGCCGACACCACCAATGGTGACGTATTCATTGAACGCTGTGGGAGGGATATCCCAGTCCATCACGCGGGTGTAACGCAGCACAGCCGCCGAACCCGTCAGGTTGGTCAAGGTCACGGTGTTCTTGACCAGCGCTGTGCTGGAAGACAGACCGTAAGCTTGCGACACACGCAAAGAGGTACCGATGTCGACGATAGAAGTCGCAGCATTGACGCCAGAAGCAAAGCTCACCAACGAAACGTTGCTGTTGCCACCGTTTTCATTGGCAGACCAACCAACCGTGGAACCAATAGAAGCGCCCCAACCTTCGCACAAGCAACCAGGGGTGATGCCATCGCCCAACCCGGCCAAAGAAATGCCCACGCCTTGCTCGCCCAGAGCACCCATATCTTGAATGCCCAAAGACACACCGCCTGCGGTGGTGATCACTTGACCAGCGTGCGCTGGTGTCATGGCAATCGCGCTCAGGGCAGCGATCAGGCCAAATTGGAACTTGCTCATAGTGGCTCCTTCAATTGATGTCA
>JBDKHX010000336.1:0-2964 GCA_039797415.1 Pseudomonadota bacterium
ATGATGTCTACTTGTGTCGCCAATATGGTGCTCTGCTGAATGCCATTCATGCCCATGCCTGATACGGGGTCGGGCCGTGCGTCCACCATCACGGTGGCCATGGCTGAATATTTCTTTGGCAGCAATAGGCTAACGACCAACGTGACCGAGATGGTTGCTACGAAGATGGACGCAATCAAGACCCAGCGAGCTCGGACGATGGCAAGAAACTGACTGAAAGTCATCAACAAACTCCTGATCCTCAACTAACTGAGATCTGCAACGCTTTAAGGGTCCCATAAGTTACGAGCAAATGGGTGTGCGGCGATGTCAGTCGAGGGGCGAAGGGAAGAATTCGCGCAATATTGGCCCCGCTCGGATGAGTGGTAGCAGGGGTGGGAGGTTAAGGACTATCCCTTGGGGTGCCCTATTTGGGTGTTTGGTGCGCCATGTTGGGGGCATAAAAAAAACACGGACGGGATGGCCCCGTCCGTGCTCTCTGATGATCAGGCTGGTGATTACTTCAGGCCAGACAATCCCTTGCTCAATGCGTTGGCATCCAAGCCACCTGATGCGGCCTCAGATGCAGCGGGAGCGGCAGTCGGGGCCACGGCAGGCATGGAGGCTGCGCTGGCTGCAGCTGCGCCAGAAGCGGCCTTCTCAGCAAACTTGCCGATGTATTCGATCTTGGCGGCGGCGCGCAGGTTCTTGATTTCCTTTTGGGCGAATTCACGGCGACGTTCGGTCGTCAGGAATTGCTCAATGGCGGGCTTGGCTTGTTCAAAGGTCACTGGCTGTTGCTTGGATTGCACCACCAGCAAGGCCTTGAAGCCGTCATCGGCCGTGACGAACATGGCCTTGCCATCAGGGGTGTCCTTGAGCTTGTCCAAAATCATCATGGGCAGGCCTTCGGCTGCTTGGGTGACTTGGTTGGCGCTGACTTTGTAGCCACTGGTTTTGATCAACTCGACAAAGGCTTGTGGGTTGGGGGCTGCATCCAACTTCTCGATCAAGGCCTTGGATTCAGCGCGTGGTGCTGCCACGGTGAACTCTTGCAAGGCGTAAATCTTGCGTTGCGAGAACAGCGCAGGCTTGGAGTCGAAGTATTTGCGAACGTCGTCAGCCGACGGGGTGCCGACGGCTGTGGACGCGGCCTTTTCCAGGTAGGTGCGGGCCAGCAGGCTGCGACGGATGGCGTCCAGTTGTTGAACGATGGCGGGGTCGCGGTCGAGCTTTTGTTCTTCGGCCTTGGCTACAGCCAATTGTTGGTCGATCAAACCTTCGAGAGCCTGGCTGCGTGCCGCATCCACTTGTTCAGGCTTGAGACCATTTTGGCGCTCAAGCAGCAGGTTGATCTGGTGGACGGTGATTTCTTCGTCGTTGACGCGGGCGGCGGCTTGGCTGGCCTTGGCTTCGGATTTGCCTTTGTCACCGCAACCGGCAACCAGGGCGGCGGCAATGACGACGGGCAGCACAGCCATCATGCGAGCAGATGGATGGCGAGTGATGGCTTGCAGGCGGGTTTGCATGTTGTTGGTTCGAAAGGTTGGATCGTTGAAATTCGATTCGTGGGGGTTACCCGAAGTTCCCTGACTGTCGGCAATTGACGCTTAACTAAGGGGGCGGCGAAGCTTTGTCCATCCAAAAATGAGGACACCGCAGGCCAACCCAGCCAAAGCGCCGCTGAAATGCGCCCAAGGGGCCACCTTTATAGCTGAGGACGATGACAGAATCAAAACAGCTCCCCAGGGGTTTTCCATGAATATCTTGAAAACCAGACAGCCTAACAAGATCCAGCCACTTTGGCGATGATGTGGCTGAACGGGGCTGATGATTTGTTGCAGAGCCAGCACCATGGCGCCAGCGTGAAGGACACCAGACAGGCCAATGTAGCTGGTGATTTCTGGTCGCAGCAACATGCCAATGTGGGTGAGCGGCCAGGCCATGGCCCAGGCGATGGTGGTGCGCCAGTTGGCGTGAACCATCCAACCCATGGCTGCCAGCAGAGCGGTGCCCGCCAGATTGTTGCGCAGGTGCGGGGCGCTGCCGTGCAGCCAAGCCGTGGTCCACCAACTGGCGAAGCTTTGGTCCCAGCCCGTGTTGGGGTGAAGTGTCCAATAAGTTGCTGTGGTCGACCAACTCTGGGGTGCATCCAGATCGATCACTGGGGTCAGCCAAGCCGGTAAGGCCAACAAAACGCACAAGCCAAGCCAGGGCCATGCAGCCTGACGCATCCAAGGCGCGAATGGCATCAGCTTGCTTTGGCCTCGTCACCAAATACGGCTTGCCCCAGTGCCAATACGGCTTGGCGGTGGACTTGAGCTTGCTCCAAAGCGGTGCCTTCCAGTTGGGTGGGCGCGTCGTCCAGGCGCGCTCTGTGCTGGATGTGCCGCAATGCCCGGTAGGCCTTGCCAGCCGCCAAGCCAACACCTGTGGGCAGGAGCCCAGCTGCTTCTGCGCGTCCCAGGAGGGCGATGTTGCCCAGGTTGTCCATCAATTCTGGATGGTGCTGGCTATGGGTCAGGATCAGGTACTGGACGGCAAATTCGACATCGATCATGCCGCCGGTGCTGTGTTTGATGTCGAAATGGTCTGCCGGGCAGGCGTGCGCTTGACGCAGGCGATCGCGCATGGCCATGACTTCTTCGCGTAGCGCGGCTGGATCACGAGGTGAGGCCAGGACGGCGCGGCGGACGGTTTCAAACTGTTCGGCCAGGGCGGGCTCGCCAGCGCACCAGCGCGCGCGGCTGAGAGCCTGGTGTTCCCAGGTCCACGCTGTGTTGCTGCCGCGTTGGCGCTGGTAGTCGTCAAACGAGTGAAATGAGGTGACGAGCAAGCCAGAGTTGCCGTTGGGGCGCAATGCGGTATCGATGTCAAACAACTCGCCTGCGGATGTGCGCAAAGTCAGCCACGAGATCAGCTTGCGGGCAAACAGCATGTAGGCATCGATGGCGGTTGGCGTATCCGGGCCGGCGTTGGCTGGGG
>JBDKHX010000337.1:0-3668 GCA_039797415.1 Pseudomonadota bacterium
TGGTGACCGTGGCCTGCTCTGAAGGCGACACCGGCTACATCTACGAAGGCCTGCTGGAAACCGAAGTCACCGAAGTGACCCGTGGCGAAATGCCCCACATCGGCCTGAAGATCATGATGAACGTGGGCAACCCACAACTGGCGTTCGACTTCTGCCAGATGCCTAACAACGGCGTGGGTCTGGCCCGCCTGGAATTCATCATCAACAACAACATCGGCGTGCACCCCAAGGCCATCTTGGACTACCCGAACATCGACAGCGACCTGAAAAAGGCCGTTGAGTCGGTCGCTCGTGGCCACGCCAGCCCCCGCGCCTTCTATGTCGACAAACTGGCTGAAGGCATCGCGACCATTGCTGCCGCCTTCTGGCCTAAGCCCGTCATCGTGCGCCTGTCGGACTTCAAGTCCAACGAGTACAAAAAGCTCATCGGCGGCTCACGCTACGAGCCCGAAGAAGAAAACCCCATGCTGGGCTTCCGTGGCGCATCGCGCTACATCAGCGAAGAGTTCGGCGAGGCCTTTGCCATGGAATGCGAAGCGCTCAAGCGCGTTCGTAACGACATGGGCCTGACCAACGTCGAAATCATGGTGCCCTTCGTTCGCACGCTCAAGCAAGCTGAACGCGTCACCGGCATGCTGGCCGATCATGGGCTGATTCGCGCCTCCAAGGGCGGCACAGACGGTCTGCGCATCATCATGATGTGCGAAGTCCCATCCAACGCCATCCTGGCCGAGCAGTTCCTGGAGTTCTTTGACGGCATGTCCATTGGGTCCAACGACTTGACCCAGTTAACCCTGGGTCTGGACCGCGACTCTGGCCTGGAACTGCTGGCCCATGACTTCGACGAACGCGACCCAGCCGTCAAGGCCATGATCTCGCGTGCCATTGCCGCGTGCCGCGCACACGGCAAGTACATCGGCATCTGCGGTCAAGGCCCTAGCGACCACCCAGACTTCGCCAAAAAAGCCCCTCGGTTTGAACGCCGAGGGGCTTTTTTCATGCCTGATCAGATCGGTCGACGCCTTCTGACTGCCACCCCCACCACGCCCAGCGCAGCGAGCACCAAGACGCCAGCCTCAGGTTCCGGTACGGCAGCGACATCGCCAGACCGAACAGCCAGCGCATACAGAACGCGGGTCTTGCTGTACTCGGACTGGTAAGCCCCTTCGTCAAAACCCCCGTAACGCCAAGCGAAATGCTCATCAGGGCCGTACGTCACATTCGTCCAGTAACCGGTGATCTGAACGTTCTTGAAAGGCCCCGTGTTTTTGATCGGAAAGTCCGGTTGGAACACGCCCGCGGGGCTATAGGCAGATAAGTTGCCCAAGGTGACTTGGTACATATGCGCCAACTCAGAACCACTGGCATCAATGTTGTAGCCGCAGTCCGTCCCGCCGAAACTCCAATTGCAACCCGGCGTACCTGTATCCACCAGGGTTGGCAAACGCCAGCCACCCACACCGTTGACATTCAGGCTTTGAACCCAAGTCATCGACTCATCCCAGGTCATCAACCCATCTGAGTCGTATCCACTGGTGAGGGCGTGGTTGCCATCAGCCAACCAAGTCAGATCCAACGCCGTGTCGTAGTAGGCCTCGAACCCATTTCCAGCATTCCCATCCAAATCACGCCCTTGCAGAGTCGACTCCCAGGACCCCATCCCGCTGACCGGTGCGGCATGCGCCCCCAAGCCCCCCAAGGAGGCCAAGCCCGCCAGGGAAAGGACAGAACACGCCACGCGTTTGAAAATGGAATCAAGCATTCGGCACCACAAATCAGTTGGGGCACGTACACCGCGCCCGTGCTTACATTTTCAATACCTTTGTGACAAATTGCATCTCCCAGATCCGGGGGAGGACAAACCAGTACCTGATGCCAGCCACCGGCACACCCGTGCAAAGGCTGACAATTCCTGCTATACTGGTGGGCTTACCGAAAGTTGCTTGGGTAGATTTCTATTCAAGCGACCCTTGCCGTTTGCGGGTTTGACGCTTCGCAGCGGCTTCCATTAACTGGAATCCACAAGGAGTTTCCATGCGTCACTATGAAATCGTCGTGCTGATCCACCCGGATCAAAGCGAACAAGTTCCAGCCATGCTGGAGCGCTACAAGACCTTGATCACCACAACCGGTGGCCAAGTTCACCGTGTTGAAGACTGGGGCCGTCGTCAATTGGCATACCAGATCAACAAGCTGGCTAAGGCGCACTACCTGTGCCTGAACGTCGAAATCTCCAAGGAAACCTTGGTTGAAATCGAAACCGGCTTCAAGTTCAACGATGCCGTGCTGCGCCATCTGACCGTCCAGAAGGATAAGGCTGAAACAGCTCCTTCCGTGATGATGAAGCAAGTTGAGCGTGAAGAGGCCCGCAAGGCCCAGCAAGAGCAAGCCGCTGCCTGATTGGTGCCGCAAGGCATCCAGGCGTAGCGTCTGATACGACTGGCTGATCGAACCATGAATCGTGTGCTGCTCACAGCTCAAATTCTGGAAAGAAAAGCCCTGAGATACACCCCCGCAGGCCTACCTGCCCTCGACTTGGTGCTCAAGCACGAATCCGAAGTGGTAGAGGCTCAACTGACCCGCAAGGTTCAGTTGGAAGTCAAAGCGGTGGCCATCGGCCCGATTGCGCAAGCATTGAGTCGACAAGCCATCGGCGAAGCGATCAAGGTCGCAGGCTTTCTGGGTGCAACTCGTAGCGGACGTGGCGTACTGCTTCACATCACCGAACTCAACGAATCGTTTTAATCCAATCCATCTGGATACTGAGAGGTCATCATGGCTGCTCCCCGCTCCAAGAACGGCAAGTTCTCCAAAGACCGCAAGGGTAAGCGCAACACGCAATCCCTGCTGTTCCGTCGCAAGCGCTTCTGCCGCTTCACCGTCGCTAACGTCGAACAAATCGACTACAAGGACGTTGACACCCTGCGCGACTTCATCGCTGAAAACGGCAAGATCATCCCCGCACGCCTGACCGGCACTCGCGCGATCTACCAACGTCAGCTGACCACCGCCATCAAGCGCGCTCGCTTCCTGGCTCTGCTGCCTTACAGCGACCAACATCGCGTCTAAGGAGTCATCGACATGCAAATCATCCTCCTCGAAAAAGTCGCCAACCTGGGCAACCTGGGTGATGTGGTCCGTGTGAAGGACGGTTACGCTCGTAACTTCCTGATCCCCACAGGCCAAGCTCGCCGCGCTACCGAAAAGGCTGTTGCCGAATTCGAAGCTCGCCGTGCCGAACTGGAAAAGGCTCAAGCTGAAAAGCTGGCCGCCGCACAAGCCATGGGCGAAAAGCTCTCCGGCAAGACTGTTTCCATCAGCCAAAAGGCTGGCGTTGACGGCCGTTTGTTCGGTTCCGTGACCAACTTCGACATCGCCGAAGGCCTGACGGCTGCCGGTTTCGAAGTGGCCAAGCATCAGATCCGTTTGCCTAACGGTCCTCTGAAGAACGTTGGCGAACACGCTGTGTCGGTGTCCTTGCACACTGACGTGGTTGTGGACGTGACCGTTGCTGTGGTTGGCGAAACAGCTTAATCGCTCTTTCTCCCCACCCGACAAAGCCGACCTTGGGTCGGCTTTGTCATTTGTACGCCCGGTACTGATGTGGACTTATCCACGGCAGTCCCCAAGATTTCCCACGGAAACCCACAGACTTGTCCACAGGGCAC
>JBDKHX010000338.1:0-3361 GCA_039797415.1 Pseudomonadota bacterium
TGCGCACCAGCAGCGACTTCAACCAAAAAGAGTCCGAGGCTTACGCCAATCTCTACCAGGAAAGTGCGGCCCGTCGCAGTGCCGACAAAGGCATCAGCATCTTGCAGGGCCGCTGCGTAGGCGGCACCACGGTCATCAACTGGACCAGCTCCTTCCGCACGCCTCCCGACACGTTGAAGTTCTGGCAAGACCATTTTGGTTTGACCGACGTGGGCGTCGACACCATGGCACCCTGGTTTGAACAGGCTGAAAAGCGTTTGAACGTGCACAACTGGGAAGGCCAACCCAATGCCAACAACGAGTTGCTGCGTACAGGAGCCGAGAAGCTGGGCATTGGCGCCAAGGTCATTCCGCGCAACATCAAAGGCTGCTGGAACCTGGGCTCGTGCGGCATGGGCTGCCCCACCAATGCCAAGCAGTCGATGCTGATCACGACGATCCCGACCGCTTTGGCAGCTGGCGCCCGCCTGTACTACCAAACCCGAGCCGAAAAGTTTGAGTTCGACAAAGGCATGGCCCAAAGCCTGATTTGCCAAGGCATCAAGGTCAATGGCGACGCCCAAACATTTTGTGGTCTCTGGCGGTGCCATCAACTCACCGGCTCTGCTCAAACGCTCGCACACCCCCGATCCACATGGTTTGCTGGGTAAACGCACGTTCTTGCATCCTGTGGCGTTCTCTTCAGCTGTTTATGACCAGCGCATTGAAGGTTGGGCTGGGGCACCGCAATCCATTTACTCAGACCACTTCCTGCATACCCAGCCAATTGATGGAGACATGGGCTACAAACTGGAAGCCACCCCCATGCACCCAGGCCTGACCGCCATCTTGCTGGGCGGTGTAGGCAGCACGCTGGCTGAACGGTTTGCGCACTACCCCCATACCCAGATGATGCTGGCCCTGATGCGAGATGGCTTCCACCCAGACGCAGCAGGCGGGGAGGTCAAGCTCAACTGGGATGGCTCCCCCAGCCTGGACTACGTCCTGACGCCCTACATCCTCAATGGCTTCCGCAAAGCATTGCTGAGCATGGCCGAGATCCAATTTGCCGCTGGCGCCAAGATGGTCTTGCCCATGCACGAGCAAGCGCAATACTTCAAGACCTGGGAAGAAGCCAAACAGGGCATTGCCGCGTTCGACATGAAACCTTATATGACTGGCGCTGGCAGCGCGCACGTCATGGGGGGCTGCCACATGGGCGGCGATGAGAAACAAGGCGTGGTCCGCCCGGATGGGCAACATTGGCAGATCAGCAACGTGTCCGTGCACGACGGCTCGATCTTCCCGACCAGCATTGGAGCCAATCCACAGTTGTCGATTTACGGCTTCAGCAACCGTCTGGCCACACAATTGGCCAAACGCCTGAGCGGCAAAGACGTGCAATTGGCTTAGCCCATATCGCCTCGGCAGACAACAAAAAACCCCGCCGAAGCGGGGTTTTTTATGAGCCTGAACTCGATCACTTGTTGCGAGTGCCAACCACTTCGATTTCAACACGGCGGTTCTTTGCGCGGCCGTCATCGGTCTTGTTGTCAGCCACAGGCTGAGCGGCGCCCTTGCCTTCGGTATAGATACGCGAACCTTCAACGCCCTTGGAAGCCAAGTAGCTCTTGACAGCGTCAGCGCGCTTGACCGACAGCTTTTGGTTCAAATCGGCGCTACCGCGCGAGTCAGTGTGACCCACGGCCACGATCACTTCCAGGTTCACACCCTTGACCTTGGTGGCCAGTTCGTCCAACTTGGCCTTGCCTTCAGGCTTGAGGTCAGCCTTGGCTGTGTCAAAGAAAGCGTCAGCAGCGAAGCTCACCTTTTCAGTGGCTGGCGCAGCAGGCACAGCAACAGGTGCAGGTGCGACTGGAGCTGGTGCAGGAGCAGGGGCAGCAACCGGTGCGGGAGCCGGTGCTGGCGCTGGTGCAGGAGCTGGGGCAACAACTGGAGCAGGTGCAGGCACGCCGTCACAACCTTGAACACCCGTTTGAGGTGTCCAGAAGTTGTCACGCCAGCACAATTCGTTGGTGCCGTTTTTCACAACGGTGCCATCAGTGGCGCGCCAGTTGTCGATTGCTTGTGCTTGCACAGCACCAGCAGCGGAGACGATCGCGAACAAGGCGGCGACTTTGTTGAATTGGTTCATGTGGGATCCTCACGTATGTAAGTGCAGAGAAACTGCGAAGCGGCAAGGGTTAGCCCTTGCAACCAAAGCCTCAACGATTGTGCCATAGCAAGATTTTTATGCACTGCTTCACAGATAGAGTCCAACGCCCCCCGTAAGCATGTTGCTCTCAAGATACAGATCCAGCCAATTACAATGGCTCTTTTGCCCTAGCCCGGGCAGCTAATTGGCTGTCCGCGCGAAAAAAGAAATCCTGCTCGCATGACGCAATTCGCCAAAGAAACCCTGCCCATCAGCCTTGAAGAGGAAATGCGGCGTTCTTACCTCGATTACGCGATGAGCGTGATCGTCGGTCGTGCCCTGCCCGATGCCCGTGACGGTCTCAAACCCGTACACCGTCGCGTGCTGTTCGCGATGCACGAGCTCAACAACGATTGGAACCGCGCTTACAAGAAGTCGGCCCGTATCGTCGGTGACGTGATTGGTAAGTACCACCCGCACGGTGACTCGGCTGTGTACGACACCATCGTGCGCATGGCGCAGGATTTCTCCCTGCGTCACATGCTGGTCGATGGTCAAGGTAACTTCGGCTCGGTGGACGGCGACAGCGCAGCGGCCATGCGGTACACCGAAATCCGCCTGGCCAAGATCGCCCACGAAATGTTGGCCGACATCGACAAGGAAACCGTCGACTTCGGCCCCAACTACGACGGCTCGGAAAAAGAACCGCTGGTGCTGCCCGCCCGCCTGCCCAACCTGCTGATCAACGGCTCAGCCGGTATCGCGGTGGGTATGGCCACCAACATCCCACCGCACAACCTCAACGAGGTGGTGGATGCCTGCTTGCATTCGCTGAAGAATCCTGACTGCTCCGTTGACGAGCTGATGGAAATCATCCCGGCACCAGACTTCCCCACCGCCGGCATCATCTACGGCATGTCAGGCGTGCGCGAGGGCTATCGCACCGGTCGTGGCCGTGTGGTCATGCGTGCGCGCGTGCACTTTGAAGACATTGGCAAGGGCGATCGTCAAGCCATCATCGTTGACGAAATCCCCTACCAGGTGAACAAAAAGACCCTGCTCGAGCGCATTGCCGAGCTGGTCCACGAAAAGAAGATCGAAGGCATCAGCCACATCCAGGACGAGTCTGACAAGTCCGGCATGCGCGTGGTGATCGAGCTCAAGCGCGGCGAAGTGCCTGAAGTCATCCTCAACAATCTGTACAAGCAGACTCAGTTGCAGGACACC
>JBDKHX010000339.1:0-2917 GCA_039797415.1 Pseudomonadota bacterium
GCTCAAGCCACGCTGCAACGCATCATCGAGACTGCGCCCATGGCCATCACCTTGATGGACGCCAAAACGCTCAAAGTGCTGCAATCAAACCAGGCCGCATCGGCGTTCTTGCTGATGGATGCGGGCAAAGCATTGGGCAAAGCACCTGAAGAATTGTTTGAAACCAATCGCGCACGGGTCCTGCGTGCAGACATGTTGGGGTGCCTTGACAGCGGCCAATCTGTTCACCGTGAGTACATCCTGCCCGGCAAAGTCAGCTCCCAGATCTGGGACGTCAACTTCTTGCCTTTGAACCGCGAAGGCCTGGCCGCCGACCAGTTGCTGCTGGTGGCAACCGATGTGAGCGAACAGCGCAAAGCCGAACAAGCCAGACTGGATGCCGCCATTGCCCAGCGCGAAATGCTGGTCAAAGAAGTGCACCACCGCATCAAGAACAACTTGCAGGGCGTGGCCGGCTTGCTGCAGCAGATCGCCGCCCGCAAACCTGAAGTGGCATCGGCCATTTCCGAGGTGGTCGGCCAGGTACAGGCCATCGCCCAAGTCTATGGCTTGCAAGTTGGCGCGGGTGGCCCTCTGCGCCTCAAGAACGTGATTGAAGCAATTGCCAACTCAGTCCAACGTACATTTGGACGCCCCATCACCGTCAGCTTTGACGGTGAACACGAAAACGACTGGTTGCTACCAGAGGCAGAATCCATCCCGATCGCCTTGAGCTTGAACGAATTGCTCACCAATGCTCACAAGCACGGCAACCCGTCTGCGCCGCTGAGTTGCGCCGTTCAAAGCACGGACTTGCAGGTGGCCATCGAGATCCGCAACCACGGGCAATTGCCTGAAGGCTTTAACCTGGCCCGCGTGCCGGGTGGTGTGTCGGGCTTGGGCCTGGTCAGGGCACTTCTGCCCCGCCGCAGCTCCAAGTTCCAATTGACGCAAGACGGAGAACAGGTACTGACACGCATTGAGTTGACGCCACCGGGCATCAACTTGCCGCCTACCCCCCACGTATCAGGTGCTGCCTCTGGTCATCAGATCGCTCTTTGGCCACAATAGGGTTGACAAAGAGAATAAGCATTGAACCTTCTGCTCGTTAAACGGTCATAATGACTGCCCACGAATGCAGGTGGCAACAGTCTCAAAGGGTGTGAGTGGAATACAAGGGCAAAATCTTGGTGGTAGACGATGATCGGCTGGTGCTTGCCACGCTGACGCACGGCCTATCCCAAGCCGGGTATGAAGTCATCGATGCCGATAATGGTGACGATGCCATCCTGCTTGCCCGCCAGCACCGCCCTGAATTGGCACTGCTCGACATCCGCATGGAAGGCAAGTCCGGCTTTGACGTCGCCGCTTACCTGCGCGAGTACTGCCAGATCCCCTTCATGTTCCTGTCAGCATTCACCGACGAAGCCACGGTCAATCAGGTCAAAAAGCTGGGCGCCCTGACCTATCTGGTCAAGCCTTTGGACATCCAGCAGATCGTGCCGGCCGTCGAAGCAGCCTTTGCCAACCGGGCTAAAGCCCCCTCTTTGCTGGAATACGCTGAAGAAACCGCTGCTGCAGCGCGTGCTTCAGAAGCCCCTCCGGCGGCGGCGCCTGCGGCTTCAAACGTCACGCCGATCACCCAACCGCCTGTCGCCACCGCGACAGCACCATCGGTAGCCGCCCCCGCACCCGTTGCTGCAGCGCCCTTACCGGTTGCGCCGGCCATCGTGCCAGCACCCGCTGCCCCCGTCGCCGTCAACCCACTGGATGCCACCGTGGCGCTGGCTGTGGGCATCGTCATGCACCGCCATTCGTTGACAAGGCAGGCGGCATTAGACAAATTGCACCATCAAGCCACACAAGAAAATCGCACCGTGGAAGCCTTGTGCGAGCGGATTTTGGGTGCACAAGAAGTGTTGGCAGGCCTCGGCTCGATCTGATCGCGACCGCCCCTCACCAGAGGCTTAGAGGGCTCGCACCCCATCGCATTGACCTCAGGGGGTAGACCTTGAAGCGCGTTGCTGCGCCTCTGCTGTACCCATCAAGGTGAAGTAAAAGCAAGCACCCTTGCCTGGGCTGGCTTCCGCCCATACTTGGCCGCCATGGCGACGGATGATGTTGTGAACCCCCGCCAAGCCCACCCCGGTGCCCGGGAAGTCTTTGGCGCTGTGCATACGCTGAAACAGGCCAAACAACTTGTCCGCACGCTGCATGTCAAAGCCTGCACCGTTGTCCCGCACGTAGAACACAGCCGGGTTGGTAGAAGGCATCACACCTACTTCGATCACAGGCGCCTCCACCTTGGCGCTGTACTTCATGGCATTGCTCAACAGGTTTTCCAACACCCGACGCACCAAAATCGGATCAGCGTCAACCGTCAAGCCCTCGGCAATATCAAATCGTGGCACCTGGGCCACCCCAGGCAGGCTGGCCATTTCGGAAGAAATATCACCGCACAAAGCGGTCAAATCAATTCGCTCACGAGCCAAAGGCGCCCCAGCCAGCTGCGCTTGAGCGAGGATGGCATCAATCATGCCGTTCATACGCGCCGTAGCCGCCAAGACGCGATCCAGGTGGTCTACGCCCATGCGGTCCAGCACCTTGGCGTAATCTTCTTTGACGATCCGAGTGAAACCATCCACCACACGCAAGGGCGCGCGCAAATCATGCGACAGGGCATAACGCAGCACCTCTTGATCAGATTCGGTCATGGGAGTGGGCACCACCCCTTCGTGTTCTGCTGCAGGGTTTGACGCGGCCAAAGCCTCCGTAGGCGCCAAAACTGACGGAGCTAGGGGCTCTGGCCCCAACACCCCGTGATACCCGAGGAAATCACCCGCATCTGACCACCTGGGGTGCGCTTTGACCGTGCACCAGCGACCATCAGCCGCCGAGAACGCAGATGGCAGGGGCACGCGGACAGCGTCCACCAAAG
>JBDKHX010000340.1:0-2898 GCA_039797415.1 Pseudomonadota bacterium
ATGCATCCACCACCAGCAATGCACCTTCGCAAGCAGACAACGAGCGACTCACTTCATACGAGAAGTCCACATGCCCAGGCGTATCGATGAGGTTCAGGTTGTAGACCTGACCATCCTTGGCCTTGTATTGCAGCGCCGCTGTTTGTGCCTTGATGGTGATGCCCCGCTCTTTCTCGATGTCCATCGAGTCAAGCACTTGGGCTTCCATATCCCGGTCAGCAAGGCCACCACAACGCTGGATGAGTCGGTCTGCCAGTGTCGACTTACCGTGGTCGATGTGCGCAATGATGGAGAAATTTCTGATGTGATTCATCAACGAAAAGCGTCAATTAATTGAAGGAGAACGGCCCGCACAAGAAAAAAGGGCGCGTCGAATGGCGACGCGCCCTGAACCAACAATCATTGGCAACTGCGATGGCTGGACCTGCATTGTAGGCAAAAAGCCTTCGTTACAGACTCCGCACCAATGCACTCTGGGGTCGTTGCCGCAGTGCAACAGATCGCTTATGCACAACTTATTCACAGAGCAAGACTGCCTGAGTGGACAAGATGTGGTGGAACTTGGAGCTGCTGCGCACAAAACCGGCTACCCAACTCGATGATTGCAGTAGCCGGTGGTCGGTCTGTATTCTATCGAAATCGGCCGATGCATAAATTACAGGTGTGCACACACTAACTTTCAAGCCACCACAAGGCCCCGCGACCTTGCAGTGACTTGGATATCCCAGCTTCAGCGAGCAGGACGGATCAAGGCGTACTGGGCCCATTCCCCCCGGCGGAACAGCACGCTCAGGGTTTTGCTTTTATCCACCTTGCCCAACACCGCTTCAAAGTCTTTGACGCTCAGCACTTCAGAGTTCGCCAAAGCCAGAATGATGTCTCCCTCGCGCAAACCCGCGCGCGCAGCACCTTCCGACGCAGCCGTGACCACCACGCCCCCCTTGAGCTTGAGCTCACGCTTTTGCGCATCGGTCAGATCCCTCACCGCCAAGCCCACATGTTGCCCCGCATTGGATGACTTGGCGCGCTCTTCTTTGTCAGCCGTTTTCGTCGCGACCTTGTCAGGCTCAATCTCGGCGATGGTGACAGCCAGATCCTTACTTTGACCACGACGGAACACCGTCAAGCTGCTCTTGCTGCCAGGCTTGGCATTCCCTACCAACCGAGGCAGATCAGCCACCTTTTCGATGGGCTTGCCTTCAAACTTGGTGATGATGTCACCGGCCTCCACCCCTGCCTTTTCAGCGGGCGAGCCAGACTCCACCCCAGTCACAAGCGCCCCCTGGGCTTTGCCCAACCCCAGAGACTCCGCCACATCCTTGGTCACCGGGCCAATCTGCACACCGATCCGACCACGTGTCACGCGCCCGGCAGTCCTCAACTGCTCGCTCACACGAATGGCTTCGTCCATCGGAATGGCGAATGAAATTCCCATGAACCCACCTGAGCGGGAATAAATTTGGCTGTTGATCCCCACCACCTCACCACGCATGTTGATCAATGGCCCCCCTGAGTTTCCAGGGTTGATGGCCACATCAGTCTGGATAAATGGCAGATAGTCCCCCGTATCACGCTGTTTGGCACTGACAATCCCTGCAGTGACGGTGTTCTCCAGACCGAAGGGCGAGCCAATCGCCATCACCCACTCACCTGCCTTGAGGCGGCTGACATCACCCACTTTGACTGCCGGCAAACCCGTAGCGTCGATTTTCACCAGCGCCACATCGGTTCGCTTATCGGAGCCCACAATTTTGGCCTTGAACTCACGCTTGTCGGTCAGGGTGACGATCACCTCATCAGCGCCTTCCACCACGTGCGCATTGGTCATCACCAAACCATCGGGTGTAAGAATGAACCCGGATCCCACCCCTCGGGGCTGATCTTCTGGCTGTTGCTGAGGCCGCTGCTGACGAGGCATGTTCGGGATGGGAACACCAAAGCGACGAAAGAAGTCAGCCATCTCTTCGTCCATGGCTGCGCCACCTGCGCGGCCCAGTGACTTCTCAGTGGTACGAATATTGACCACAGAAGGGCCGACCTGCTCCACCAAATCGGTGAAGTCGGGCAGATTTCGAACCACCGCAGTTTGCGCCAGGGCCACCGAGGGAGAGACAGCGGTCCATCCCGCAATGCTGGTGAACACTCCCGCCAGAGCGACAGAACGGAGCAATTTCCAATTCAAAACGGACATCATTGGCCTTTCAAAAAAAGGTGACAGGGCGTTATACGAATGATGCTGTGAAAGGCATGGGCAGCGATTGGTTCCCTTGATGTACGCAAGTTTTCGCGTTAACCCAGCTGGCGGCGACGTTTGCCTCACCACCATCTCGCTCAAAAAAGTGAGCACCTGTATGGAACAGCCGCCGCCCCGCTCGTCAGCGCAACCTTACCCAAGCCTGAGAGAACCTGTACAGCGTTTTACGGGGCACTTCGCCGACCACGGTGAGCCAGGCATCTTCACCCACTTTGCGGCCAAGCAACTGGGTCGCCCCCATGCTCACTTCCTGCGATTGCAGGTCGGCATGCCGAACCGCATCGAGTGGCTCCAGAAACAGCGAAACGGAAGCCAGCCCATCAGAGTACGAGCACTGCAAAACACTTCGCGTATCGGCCTGAGTCGCCAAAGTGCGGCGATAACATTGCACAGGCACAAATCCTTCGACCGGCTGGCGCAGCCCCCATCCCTCAGACTGTGCAGAGGTTTTTCGCACATTGACGGTAACTACTTGGAAGCCGGCAATCGCATCCATGGAGCGAGAAAGATCCTCAGCCCGCACTGGTGCATTCCAGTCGATCTCAGAAAATGCCGCCTGCTCCACCACTCGGCCATCAACCGCCAGAGTTTGCAGCTTCATCACCAAGCCCGTGGCTTGATCAGACCAGATGCGATAGCCCAGG
>JBDKHX010000341.1:0-2893 GCA_039797415.1 Pseudomonadota bacterium
ACTCCACCAAGGGAGTCAGAAGCAACAAGCTACTGAGCGAGGTGCTGCTGCATGTGTTCAATCATCAAACGCACCATCGGGGCCAGATCACCACGCTGTATTCGCAAATGGGGATCGATGTAGGCGGCACCGATTTGATCACTGTGATACCGAATCAGGCTTGATGACCAAATCCGTACAAAACCTTTTGGAAGACATTCGCCTTTTAGGTGAAGTGCAGTTTGACCTTGTTCAAGCCGTGCGGTCACTGGTTGAAAGTCAGTTCACAGATGTCGAAGAAGTCGTCAAGTACGGTGGGATTTTGTTTAGCTCGGGCGTTCAGTTTTGCGGCGTCTTTGCGTACAAAGAGCATGTGTCTGTCGAGTTCGGGGCTGGCGCCAAAATCAAAGACAGCATCGGTTTGCTAGAAGGCACCGGCAAGGGCCGCCGCCACATCAAATTGCGAACTGTTGCTGACATCGAAGCCAAGCAACTGCCGGCCTATTTGAAGCTTGCACACGCGGCAGCGTTGGCAACCAAAGGATGCGCTTAGTGGACATATGCTTTGCTTCAAGGAAGTCTATGACAGCGCTGAGCCTGAGGCTACCGGCAAATAGATCGGCAAAACATGATGCAATTTATGTGCTTTGGGGAGTCATAAGTCGTTGACTTTATTAAACAAAGTGCACATTCCGAACCGGAATACAAATCGGCAAGATCACAGGCTTGGCAGAAGGACTGCTTGTGTCGTTACGGCCAAGGGTGAGGTCCGCATCGGGTTCGCGATTAATCAGCCGCACACCTGTATATACATCCCGACGCAAGCAAACAACACAGACACCCAAAAGCCCCGGGACATCCATGAGTGGGGGGTTAACAGATCACGCCAGACCATTAGAGTGTGGCGCGATCGAACCTAAAAACACTCATGCACCTAAGGAGGCAACATGGCCACGATTTTTGTGACGGGCACAACCGGGTTTCTGGGCAGCCACTTTTTGATCAACTTTGTGGGCACGCATTTTGATCGGGCCTATGTGTTGATTCGGGGCGCCACGGATGAGGTGCGTCGCGGCAAGTTGATCACGGCGCTGCGCCAGGCGGCTGATTCATACGCCGTCAAACCCAATCTGGATGCCTTGTTAGACCGCGTGACGATTGTGCAGGGCGACATCTCTGTGGCCAACTTTGGTGTCAGTGAAGCGGCCATGGCTGAGCTGGCTTCCGCCAAGATTGATCAGTTTTGGCATTACGCCGCGTCCCTCAACTATGAGGAGCACCGCCGCGAGATGATCAAGTCCACCAACATTGATGGCGCACTGTTTGCGGCCAACTTTTGCAAGGCAGCCAACATTGGGCGGTTTGTGTACATGTCCACCGCCTACACCTGCGGCAAGGGCAATGGCCCGGTGCCTGAGGCCCTGCATGCTGAGGACAGCACGCCCTTCTCTAACTACTATGAAGAGAGCAAGTGCAACGCCGAGCACGCGCTGGTGCAGGCTTGCCGCGCCAATGGCACGCCGTTGACCATCTTCCGCCCGTCGATGGTGATTGGCAATTCGCAAACCAAGCACCCCGGTGGCAGCGACACCGCGCTGTATGGCTTCATGCGTGAGGTGAACCGCCTCAAAAGCGCGCTGGGCGGTGTCAAAGACACGATCCGCGTGTTTGGCATGCCTGAGGGTGAGGTCAACTTCATCCCCGTTGACCAGTTGATGATCGACATTGGCCTGGTGCTGAGCAAGGGCTTGGTCGATGGCGAGATCTATCACCTGTCGTCAGACTTTTGCCCGCCTACCGAGCGCTCGTTCGGCATGATTTGCGAGCAACTGGGCATGGACAACCTCAAGCTGGTGCGCCGTGACGAGGCCCAGCCCTTGAGCAAGATTGAGCGGGTGTTGGACGACAAGTTGTCCTTCTATGCCAACTACATCAACCAGCGTAAGTTGTTTGAACGCAAGATCCCACGGTCACACGGGGTGACGGACCATGAATTTATGGCCTATGTGGCCGAGGGCGCACGGCATTTGCCAGCAGACGAGTAATTACCCGCCCCCTAAAGAAGCGTTGTCCGAATAACGTATGCCAGTGAGAATTACGCAGGGGAAGAATAACTGCCACTCACTGCTGTACGTGCCATGAAAAAGAAAGCCATTGTTTACTCAACGGGTGCTCGTAGCCTTTACATCGGCAAGCTGGAGCGCCAGTTCAAACGATCCAGCGCACAGGCGTCGCTGCTGGTGTCGTTAGAGGATGCATTGGAGCTGAAAGTTCCTGGCCGAACCGAAGGGATCAGAAGCACGAGCTTTTTGATCCCGGCTGGGGTGGATGCGCAGATCGACACGCACGGGGCCAACGTGACGCTGTTCTTTTTGGACAACCTGAACACCGACTTCTCGCGCTTGTTGCCCAAGATGCACAACTCGGTTCAGTTGGCAGACCAGACTTGCTTTTATGGCTTGGCCGGCAAAGGCGACGTGGTGGCGTTTGGCAATTACCTGCGGGACACGCGCCCTGCCCTGTCTGAGGTTGAACGCATCGCTTTTGAATGGATGAGCCACCCTTTGCGCAATCAACTTGGGTCAGACCCACGCATTGCGCATGCGGTTGATCTGATCAAGCAAAACCATGGGCAAAACGATTCAGTTGCCTGGTTGGCCAAGCAAGTGGGCTTGTCGGCCCCTTGGTTGACGATTTTGTTCAAGCAGGTGATGGGCGTGCCGATCAGGCGCTTTCGCCTGTGGCATCGCATTTTTGCTACCGCAGCCTATCTGGAAAAAGGCGAAACGCTGACAGATGCTGCGTTGAAGGCCGGCTTTGCGGATTACGCCCAGTTCTCACGAACCTACCGGCTGCTAGCCGGCGGTAACCCATCAGATGCCCGTGACAACACGGAAATTCATGCGATGGGTTA
>JBDKHX010000342.1:0-2890 GCA_039797415.1 Pseudomonadota bacterium
AAGGGCACCGTCGAGCTGTCCAAGTTTGGCGAAATCGTGGTGGACGCCAAAGGCCACACCAATGTGCCGGGTGTGTTCGCTGCGGGCGATTGCACCACCGTGCCTTACAAGCAGATCGTCATTGCCGCCGGTGACGGCGCCAAGGCCGCACTGAGCGCTTTTGATCACTTGATCCGTACGCCAGCCTTGGCCTGAGCGCTCTGACGTCGAGAGATGCAAGCGTGGGGCGCGCATTTTGTCGCGCCCTCGCTGCAATCTGAGTGTCTGTGCCCATTGAGGATTGCCCCAACCCTGCCGAAAATCGATATGGGTCATCGGCTGGAGCACATCGTGGCACATCGCAGCGCAGGTCGTTTGGTGAGACGGGTTTTGTGGCGCACCTGGGTGGGCGCCTTGGCATTGGCGCCTTGGATGGCCTATGCACAGGCTGACCGTCCACCTCTGGTGGTCGAGATCGTGCCCCAATTTCAGGCGACCGAGGTCAACCGTACGTGGGCACCCGTTTTGGAGCGGCTGACGCAGGAAACGGGGCTGACTTTTTCTCTGAAGATCGCCAAAGACATTCCCACTTTTGAAGATGACTTTGAGGCGGGGCGACCCGATCTGGTCTACCTCAATCCGTATCACCAGGTGATGGCCAAGCGGGCTCAGGGCTACGTGCCCTTGGTGCGTGATGCGAAGCTACTGACAGGCATCCTGGTTGTGCGCAAGGACGATCCGATCGCATCGACCAAGTCTCTGGCTGGCAAGGACATTGCATACCCCGCTCCCAATGCGTTTGGCGCATCGTTGTTGATTCGCTCGCATTTGGCGGAGGTGGACAAAATTGTGACGCAGCCCTTCTATGCCAAGACCCACACCAATGCCTACCGACAGGTGATTGTGGGCAAGATGGCTGCGGCCGGAGGGGTGCGTGCCACGCTCGACAAAGAACCTGAAGAGGTGCAGTCCGCATTGCGTGTGCTGTGGGAAACCCCCGGCGCTGCGCCTCACCCTTTCAGTGCGCATCCCCGCGTACCGGCCAAGCAGGCCGAGGCGATCACCGCAGCCTTGTTGAAACTGGCCAAGGACCCGGCTGGGCAAACGCTGCTCAAAGAGGTTCTGATCCCCAATCCCGTTCGGGCTGATTACGGGCGGGACTACCAGCCACTTGAAAAGCTGAAGCTGGACAAGTATGTGGAGTGATCGGCCCTGGCACCTGCACCACCAGCTGATTGCGGCGGTGTCGGTGCTGGTGTTGTTGGCCATCGGCGTGATGGGCGGCTACACCGCCATCCAGCAAGGTGAAACGGTACTGAGGGGTGCGCAAACCCAAGCCACCACCTTGGCACGCAACATGGCCATTTCGGCCGGCAATCCCGTGTTGACCGATAGCCTGGATGTGCTGGAAGAGCTGGTGCGCCGCTCGGCAGATTTTGAAGACGTGATGGAAATTCGCGTTCTGACGACGAAGGGCAAAGTGCTATCGCATGCCTGGCGCGATGCCAAGGGCACCCCCCGTATTCTGTTTGACGATGCGGATCTGAAGGTGCTGCCGCCCCCTGGCGCCAAGGGCGACGGCCCCGTTTTGATTCAGGACCCCGATGCTCGGCAGTTGATTGTCTGGTATCCGATTCAAGCTGGGCAGTTGGTTGGTTGGGTGCGACTGGACTACAGCACCCAATCGGTCGAGCGTTTGCGTTTTCAGATCTGGACGACATCGATTCTGGTGGCCTTGCTGTCGATCGGTGTCTGTGGCATGTTTTTGGTGCGCTTTCTCAGCCGGCCCCTGTTGGCCCTGCGCAAGGCGACCGAATTTGCTGTTGGCTTGAACCAGGTCACGGGTCAGCAGTTGGAGGTAGACCGGGGATCCGTGGAAATCGAATCATTGGGTGGGGCGCTGAACGAGGCCTCGCTCAGGCTGCATCAGCAGATGCTGGCCATGCAACAGCAAAACGAATGCCTGGGCGCGATCTTTTCGCTCAGCCCGGATGGCTTGCTGACATTTGACCGATTGGGTCGAGTTGAATTTGCCAATGAAGCCTTTTTGACCTTGACCAGCCTGGAGCGTGGTCAGGTGGAGGGGGCCAATATGGCTCAGCTAGATGGGCTGTTGCACTCAATGGAAAGCCCGGATACGCTGCCGTTTCCTGGGGTAGCCGCCTGCTTTTTGCCTGTGGGCGGGCCTGGGTTGGCGCCGAAATTGACGTTGCGGGTGCCCGGTCGTGAAGATGCTCGGGTCTTGACCTTCATGGGGCAACACAGTGAGACAGCCGCAGTTAGCGGGGTTCTGTACGTATGTGATGTAACGCAGCAGCAGCGGCTGGACCAAATGAAGTCCGACTTTCTGTCATTGGCCGCTCACGAGTTGAGGACCCCCATGACCAGCATCTTCGGATTCACCGAGTTGTTGAAAACCCGGCAACTGACGCCGGACAAGCAAAAGGATTTGATCGAGCGGATCTATACCCAGACGCAATTGATGATGGTCATCCTCAATGAACTGCTGGACTTGGCGCGCATTGAGGCCAAGGGCGGTGCTGACCTCAATATGCAGACGGTCGATTTGTATGAAGAAGTGAGCCACCTGGTCCAGGGATTTGGTCATCCCCCGGAGCGGAGCCCTCCGGTATTGTTGACCAGCGGCCAGCCCATGCCGGTCAATTTGGACCATGCCAAGCTGCGCCAGATGTTGGTCAATGTGCTGTCCAACGCCTACAAATATTCACCCAATGGCGGTGATGTGAGTGTTTACTTTCGTCGGGAAAGCCGAGATGGCGTGGCGTACTTTGGTGTGGCCGTCGAAGACCGCGGCGTGGGCCTCAAGCCAGACCAATTGGCGCGCATGGGCGAACGGTTTTACCGGGCCGACAAGTCCGGGCACATTCCTGGGACAGGCCTGGGGGTCAGT
>JBDKHX010000343.1:0-2890 GCA_039797415.1 Pseudomonadota bacterium
GAATCCGACAGTTCAATGCAAATCGAACTGGACTCGGGCAAACGCGTCAAGGTGAAAACCGCCAACGTGATGATCAAGTTTGCCAAGCCTTCGCCTGCCGAAGTGCTGGCGCAAGGCGCTGCGCAAGCGGCCGACATCGATGTGGACCTGATCTGGGAAGTAGCGCCCAACGACGAGTTCGGTTTTGACGACCTGGCACGCGAGTACTTCAGCGCCAATGCCGATGCCGTGCAACAGGCCGCCATGCTGATGCGCCTGTTCGAAACCCCGCATTACTTCCACCGCCGTGGCAAAGGTCGCTTCCGCAAGGCGCCTGAGGACATCCTCAAACAAGCCCTGGTCGCCATCGAGCGCAAGAAGCAACAAGCGCTGCAAATCGAGCAATGGGGGCAAGAGCTGGCTGCCGGCACCTGCCCCACGCCGATCAAGGATCAGCTCTACAAGATCCTGTTCAAGCCGGACAAAAACGGCCCCGAATACAAAGCCGTGGTGGAGGCCGCCAAGGCCACCCAACGCGCGCCGCTGGACCTGCTCAAAGACGCCGGCGCCATCGACAGCCCGTATCAGTTCCACTTCAAGCGCTTCCTGTTTGAGCACTTCCCCAAAGGTGCGGGCTTCCCCACCCTGGATGCCCCGCCGATCAAGGACGAATTGGCTGTGGCCCCGGTGCAAGCCTTCTCCATCGATGATTCGATGACCACCGAAATCGACGACGCCTTGTCCGTACAAGGTTTGGGCACCGGTGTCGTCACCTACGGCGTGCACATTGCCGCGCCGAGCCTGGCCATTGCCCCTGGGTCGCCCGTGGATGTGGTGGGCCGCGCCCGCATGTCCACCGTGTACATGCCGGGCCACAAGATCACCATGTTGCCCGATGACGTGGTGCAAACCTACACCCTGCAAGAAGGCCGTGATTGCCCTGCGGTGTCGCTGTACGTCAGCTTTGACGAAACCACCTTTGAGATCAAAGGCAGCGAGACCAAGATCGAGCGCGTGCCCATTGCGGCCAACCTGCGCCATGACAAGCTGGACGGTGTCATCACCGAAGCCACCTTGACGGGCGAAGCCCCCGCCGACTACGCCTTTGCCAAAGAACTGGCCTTTGCCTTCCGCCTGGCCAAGCACCTCAAGGCCCAACGCGAAATCGTGCGCGGCAAGCCAGAAAACTTCAACCGTCCGGACTACACCTTCAAGCTGTTGAGCGACCAAGGTGAGAACACGATGAGCGATGGCATCGAGCCCAAGGGCTCGGAGCAGGTGGTGATCGGCACACGCCAACGCGGCTCGCCGCTGGACCTGATCGTGGCCGAAGCCATGATTTTGGCCAACAGCACCTGGGGTGGCATGCTGGCCGACATCGGCGTGCCCGGCATTTACCGCAGCCAGGCCAGCTTGCAGCCGGGCATCAAGGTGCGCATGAGCACCAAACCTGCCCCGCACGCCGGCATGGGCGTGGCGCAGTACACCTGGGCCACCTCCCCGCTGCGTCGCTACGTCGACTTGGTCAACCAGTGGCAAATCGTGGCCTGCGTCAAAAACGGCCGCACCGCCGCACTGGCCGCGCCATTCAAGCCCAAAGACGCCGAACTGTTCTCCATCATCTCCAACTTTGATGGGGCATACAGCGCCTACAACGGCTTCCAGTCGAGCATGGAGCGTTACTGGACCCTGCGTTACCTGAGCCAGCAAAACATCACCGAACTCGACTGCGCGGTCATGGTCAACGGCCTGGTCCGGGCTGACACCTTGCCCCTGGTCTTCAAGGCCATCGGCTGCGACAGCCTGCCACGCCATGCCAAAGTCCGCGTCCGCATCACCGGCGTGGACGAGTTGACGCTGGACGTGCACGCCAGCTTGTTGACACGACTGGATGAATCCACACCCGCAGATCAGGGTGATTCAGAAGGCGGCGATGACGACGAGGTGCTGGACAATGCAGGACCATTGACGCTGGCCATCGACGTGACCGACGCCGACGCGCCCGCCCCTGACACCGCCACACCGTAAAGCTGCCATGCTGCAAAAACTGCGAACGGCCCTGAGCAAGCTGACACTGCTGCACAAGACCTTGATCATCTCTGTCGGCATCCACGCCGGCCTGCTGGGCTTTCGCTTTGTGGACCCCGAGGGCTTCAACCGGACCTTCAAGGACACCCCGCTGGAGGTGATCCTGGTCAACGCGGGCGGCGAGCAAGCACCGGACAAGCCTCAGGCTTTGGCGCAGCAAAACCTGGCTGGTGGCGGCGAGTCAGACAAAAAAGACGAACGCGCCAAGTCGATGTTCAAGCCTGACGAGTCCAACGAAACGGGCGACTCGCTGGAACAGACCGCGCGCATGATCGAAGAAATGCAACAAGAACAGCAGGAAATGCTGGCCTTGATCAAGAAGGAGCTGTCGGCCCTGCCCCCGCCTGACCCACGCCAAAAGTCGGACGTGCAGCAAAAGCAGGCCGAAGAAGAGCGTCGCCGTCAGTTGACCAAATTGCTGGCTGAGCTGGACACCAAAATCCACGCCGAAAACTCTCGTCCCAAAAAACGCTTCCTGAGCCCCGCAACCCTGAAGTCGGTCGATGCGCTGTACTACAACCAGTTCCGCACCGTGGTCGAACGCGCCGGTACGCAGCACTTCCCGACCAACAACAATGGCCAAAAGCTTTATGGTGAGTTGGTCATGGAAGTGTGGATCAACCGCCAGGGTCAAATCGTGGACGCCATCGTGACGGTGCCATCGCGCAACCCCATGTTGGACAAACGTGCCCAGGCCATCGTGAAGGGCGCAGGCCCCCTGCAAGCCGTGCCTGCCGATGTGATGGCAGGCAAAGATGTGCTGCTGATCTCGTCGCGCTTCAAGTTCACACGCGACGCAGGCGTCTCGGCCACCACCGAAGCC
>JBDKHX010000344.1:0-2887 GCA_039797415.1 Pseudomonadota bacterium
ACTGACCCCCAGGCCTGTCCCAGGAATGTGCCCGGACTTGTCGGCCCGGTAAAACCGTTCGCCCATGCGCGCCAATTGGTCTGGCTTGAGGCCCACGCCTCGGTCTTCGACGGCCACACCAAAGTACGCCACGCCATCTCGGCTTTCCCGACGAAAGTAAACACTCACATCACCGCCATTGGGTGAATATTTGTAGGCATTGGACAGCACATTGACCAACATCTGCCGCAGCTTGGCCTGATCCAGATTGACAGGCATGGGTTGGCCGCTGGTCAGCAAAACCGGCGGACTGCGATCCGGCGGCTGCCCAAAACCCTGGATCAGATGGCTCACTTCCTCATATAAATCGACGGTTTGCATGTTGAGATCAGCACCGCCCTTGGCCTCAATGCGCGCCAAGTCCAGCAGCTCATTGAGGATGACCATCATCAATTGGGTCTGGACATAAACCCTTTCAATCAGATCCTTTTGTTTGTCCGGCGTCAACTGACGGGTTTTCAACAGCTCGGTGAACCCGAAGATGCTGGTCATCGGGGTTCGCAACTCATGAGCCGCCAGCGACAAAAAGTCTGACTTCATCTGGTCCAAGCGCTGCTGCTGGGTCACATCACACACGTACAGCACCCCACTGACGGCAGCCGTTTCACTGTGCTGCCCCATGAAGGTCAAGATGCGTGCTTCCTCATGATCGGGCACCCGCAGCGTCAACTTCGGCGCCAAACCTGGGCCACCCACAGGCAAAAAACAAGCTGCCACGCCCGGAAAGGGCAGCGTATCGGGCATTTCGACTGAACGCAACAGGCTGTCCAACTGGGCCATATTGGCCCCTTCGACCTGGCTGCGCGCCAAACCCGTCAAGGTTAGAAACGCCTCGTTGGCAAATTCAACGCGCCCCAGTCGGTCAAATGTCAGCAAGCCATCTGGGCTGAGCGAGAAGATCGCGCCCAAGCATTCGTTTTGCTGTTGCATGGCCAGCATCTGCTGATGCAATCTGAGCGATGCCTCGTTCAGCGCACCACCCAATGATTCGATTTCAATGGAGCCTCGATCAACCTCCAATTGCTGGCCGGTGACCTGGTTCAGCCCCACCGCAAACTCGGTGGCTTTGCGCAAAGCAGACAACGGCCGCCCCAAAAAACGCACCAGAAACAGCCCACACACGCCAATGGACAACAAAGCGACCAAGATAGAGGTGGTCCAGATTTGCAAACGCAAACGCTCCACAGATTGGGTGCTGTAGTCCAGACGCACCCAACCCACCAGTTGCCCCGCCAGGATCGGATACCAAACCACCAATTGCCGAGCCTCCGCGTCGTGACTCAACACGGGAACCGCACCATGGGCACCTGAGGGCAAGGGCACAGTCAGGCTGGCATCATCAAACAAGATGCGGGGGGTACCTTTGGCATCCCGCCAGGCATGCGACAACACCTTGCCCTTGGCAGACAGGACGCGAATTTCCATCACATCCTCAAAATCGGCCGACCGGCGCACCAACTCTTCCAGCACATCCAGGCTGTCTGTCAGCAAGGGGTTACTGGCTGAGATCGCCATGTTTCGCGCCAGCGTGGTCGCCTGCGTTTGTGCCCCCCTCAGCACCGTCTCACCCTGCTGGATGGCGGTGTAGCCCCCCATCACGCCGATGGCCAACAACACCAACACCGACACCGCCGCAATGAGCTGGTGGTGCAGGTGCCAGGGCCGATCACTCCACATACTTGTCCAGCTTCAGCTTTTCAAGGCTTTGATAGTCTCGGGC
This sequence comes from Pseudomonadota bacterium, assembly GCA_039797415.1. Taxonomy (GTDB): domain Bacteria; phylum Pseudomonadota; class Gammaproteobacteria; order Burkholderiales; family Burkholderiaceae_C; genus Aquabacterium. The sequence continues at coordinate 1,760 of JBDKHX010000344.1, forward strand.
ATAGTCCGCGCGTACGGGGTTGGGAATCAACACCTCTTTGAGCAAAGCTTGCCCCGCAGGGTCTTTGCCCCATTTCAGCATCGCGGCGGTGATGGCTTCCGCATGTTTTGCGGGCACCCGTGGGTGCACACTGAACGGATGGGGTGCGGCTCCTGGGGTCTCCCACAACACGCGCAATGCCGCTTGAACCTCTTCAGGCTCCTTGTCCAAAGTCGCCCGCACCCCACCGGCTGCAGCCATCTTGCCCACGATGACTTGTCGGTAGGCATTGGTATGGGTCTTGGCATAAAACGGTTGCGTCACCACTTTGTCCACTTCAACCAGATGCGAGCGAATCAACAACGAAGCGCCAAACGCATTGGGGGCAGGGTATGCAATGTCCTTGCCAGCCAAAGACTTGGTCGACGTGATGGGATCGTCCTTGCGCACCACCAAAATGCCGGTCAGCAGCTTGGCGTCTCGCACCAAGGGCAGGTATCCCTGGGCCTTTTTGGCCATCACCTGGTGATAGGGGTTGAGATAAATCAGGTCTGGACGACCGGCTTCAAAGTCATCCTCAAAACTGGGGATGTCTTTGGCAATCTTCAGGCTGAAAGTCAGGCCCGTTTCCTGGGTCAAGCGGTCCAGGATGGGCGCCCAAGTGCGGTTGACCTCGGTGGCTTGAAACTGGGGCACGATTTCAACCACCAAAGGCTGGCGTTCTGCCTGGGCATAAGCCATCCACGGCGCCAAGGCCAAAGCACCCACCCAGGTGCGCCACAAAACCCGTCTCACCAAACGACCTACGCTGCGATGTGCCACGATGTGCTCCAGCCGATGACCCATATCGATTTTCGGCAGGGCGGGCGCAATCCTCAATGGGCACAGACACTCAGATTGCAGCAAGGGCGCGACAAAATGCGCGCCCTTGTCATATCAGGCAGGCTTCCGGTATCAGGCCAGGACCGGGGTGCGGATCAGATGGTCAAACGCGCTCAGCGCAGCCTTGGCACCATCTCCGGCAGCAATCACGATCTGCTTGTAGGGCGTGGTGGTGCAATCGCCCGCAGCGAACACACCCGGCACATTGGTGTGGCCTTTGGCGTCCACCACGATTTCGCCAAACTTGGACAGCTCGACGGTGCCCTT
>JBDKHX010000345.1:0-3097 GCA_039797415.1 Pseudomonadota bacterium
GATGCATCGCGCGGCGATGTCATCGTGACCCTGGACGGCGATTTGCAGAACGACCCCATCGACATCCCCAAGCTGGTTGAAAAGCTGCTCAAGGAAGACTTGGATCTGGTCGCTGGTTGGCGTCAAAACCGTCAGGACGGCATGTTCCTGCGCAAGATCCCTTCCAAGATCGCCAACCGTTTGATCCGCAAGATCACTCAGTTGGAATTCCAAGACCTGGGCTGCAGCTTGAAGGCCTACCGTGCCAGCGTGCTCAAACGCATCAGCTTGTACGGCGAAATGCACCGCTTCATTCCTGCCTGGATGGCGACGGTGACATCGCCATCGCGCATGTCCGAAGTGGCGGTGAGCCACCACGCACGCACGCGCGGCGAGTCCAAATACGGCATCTCTCGTACCCTGCGTGTGGTGCTGGACTTGTTGGCGGTGAACTTCTTCTTGCGCTTTTCCGGTCGCCCTGGCCACTTCTTCGGTGGCGTGGGTTTGGGCGTGACCCTGATCGGCGGCCTGATCCTGAGCTATCTGGCTGCGCTGAAAATCATGGGTCATGACATCGGTGGCCGCCCTCTGTTGTGGTTGGGCTTTTTCTGTGTTCTGGGTGGTTTGCAGTTCCTGACCACCGGTGTGCTGGCCGAGTTGTTGATCCGCATTTACTACGACCGCGGTGAAATCGCTCCGTACCACACCACACCTCACGCCCCGCTGGCTGAAGGCCAAGCCTGGCACACCGCCCCCTGATCAGTTGCACTGAATCCGAGCATGCAAAACACGTCTATGCCGTCCACGCCAGCCAAAGCTGGCGGCCAACGTTGGCCACGCATCTGGGGCCCTCGCTTCATCAAGTTGCTGGCCTTCGCGGCTGCACTCACCCTGTACCGCCTGCTCACCGTCCACTTCAGCGGTATCTCGCTGTTTTTCGATGAGTCACAGTACTGGGATTGGTCGCGCCACATGGACTGGGGCTACTACTCCAAGCCACCATTCATTGCCGCATTGATCTGGCTGAGCACCAAACTGTTTGGATCAGGTGTGTTGGGGGTCAAGGCTCTTGGCATGTTGACCTACCCCGCCACAGCTTTGGCCATGGTGGGCTACGCGCGTGCTTTGTGGCCCACATCGGGTGGTGTCCGGACCGGCATCGTGGCCGGTGGTTTGTATCTGACCTTGCCCATGGTGGGCATTCTCGGCCTGGCCGTGAGCACCGATGGTCCGCTGATTTTGTGCTGGACACTGGCTTCCTGGGCGCTGTGGCGTGCGCAACTGACCAACCGAATGAGCCAGTGGGCCTTGCTGGGCCTGATCTGCGGCATCGGCATCATGGACAAGTACACCATGGCGGCCTTTGCGATCACAGCCATCTGGACGCTGTGGGCTGTACATGGCCCACAAAGAGGCCTGATGCGCCTCGGCCCTTGGCTGACCATTGCCGTGACGCTGATGGTTGTGTCACCGAACATCTGGTGGAACATTCAAAACCATTTCCCAACCTTGGAGCACACTGCCCAGATCACCACCAAAAGTGATCGTGCGGGTGGCGTATTGGCTGCCCTGCAGTTTCTGCTTGGCCAAGTGGTGATGCTCGGCCCGGTCGCTGTTGCTGCGGGTATCTGGCTCTACAAAAAGCCCTTTCAACAAGAAGCCGAGACCGTACCGGCCAGCCAGTGGGCCGCATCCAGCCAAATGATGCCGCCAAGCCAGTGGGCCGCCGGCCGCCCAGCCATTGCCAAAAGCTCGGCGTTCTACTTTGCCTCGGTGTCGTCCTACCGCTTTTTGTGGGCCACATCGGTACCGCTGCTGATCGTTGCACTGGTGCAAGCTTTTCATGCCGATGCACACGTGAATTGGGCCGCGCCAGCCATGGTCGGTCTGACCATGCTGATCGCCACCCGACTCAGCGCCCCTCTTGTGCCCATTGCCACACCCAAACCCAACCGTTGGCTGGTTGCCGCCATCGTCAGCAACTTGCTGCTGACCTCCGTCGTGCTGCATCTGCAAGCCATGGCGGGCGGGACCCTGCCGGCCAAACTGGACGTGATGGTGCGCATGCGCGGCTGGCAACAAGCATTTGATGATCTGTCTCCCGTCCTGCAAGAGCCGACCGTCAAAGGCTTGCCTGTCCTGACCAATCAGCGCCTGCTGATCACGCAAGCCGCTTACCACTGGCGCCAACACGACGTGCAACTGCTCGCATGGAACCCCAAGGGCGAGCGCAATGACCACTATCAGTTCAAATACAGCTTGCCCGACAAGGTGGGCCAAGACCTTGTTTTGCTGACCGACACCGCCACGCCGGATGACATCTTGCAGCGATTTGCCAACGTGCGTTTGCTCAAGTCAACCAAAGTCATGACAGCCCCTGACAGGTCAATCGAACTGCATGTGTTCTTGCTGCGTGGTTTCCTGGCCTACGACCAGCAGTCCTACGATGAGCAGACGGGCGTCAACACCCCGACAACGACGGAAGACTGATTTGCGCTACGTTGAAGAACAAGACAGCGACCAAGCGCCGGAACTGGACACGCGCCTGATCTGGGCCTTGCTGTTCTTCTGCCTGGCCATCTTTGCCAAAGTCCCACAGTTGGATTTGATGGCGACGGCTCGTTACTACACGCCAGAGCTGGGCTTCATTCATAGCCAAGACCCGTGGGTGCTGTGGTCCTACAACTGGACACCCTGGATTGGCCGCGCACTGATATTGGTTCTGGTTCTGCTTTGGGCTTTCAATGGCTTGATTGCCAAAGCGCTGCGTCGCGCGGGCCAAGAGACCCAAGCCCGCCTGTGTGAGGGTCTGGGGCGCCGTGTCGCCATCTTGACGGTGGTCTCGGCATTGCTGGGCCCAGGCCTTTTGATCGAAGGCTTTTTCAAAAATGTGGCGGGCCGTCCTCGTCAGCAGCCACGCGGCCGCAGGCTTTGCGTTGATGGGCTTGGGGTTGGCCTGTGGCCCGGTGTGGCGCCGCCGTTGGCTGCACATTGGCATCGTCAGCGGCGCGGTCATTGGCGCTGGCCGCATGATGCAAGGCGGTCACTTTCTCAGTGACATCATTTTTTCGTTTTTCTCCGTTTGGATTTGCTGTGAGCTGGTGTTGGCGTGGGATCG
>JBDKHX010000346.1:0-2878 GCA_039797415.1 Pseudomonadota bacterium
GCGGCGACGGTGACATTGGGCTTCCAGCGCACCTTGTTAGGTGTCGCGGGGACGGGGGGCTGTGGAGCCGTAGCCAAGAGTTCCGCGGTCTTCATGAGGCCAAGATTATCCGCCAAGGATGTGACAGATGCATCGGCGTTTTCCAACCTGTAGCGGATCAAACGGTTATTCGTGGCGCGTTAGATGTGTCAAATTTTGACAATCTCCCTCGTCAGATCGCGGGGGTTCGGCCTTTTGGCTGGTATTTGAGGTCATCCCTACGGCGGAAAACCCTGGAATGTTGTGTATGCTGGCGCGTTTGGTAACGCTGACAACGACATAGGAGACTCGTATGCTCATTGGCATACCCATGGAAACCACTGTGGGCGAATCCCGAGTGGCTGTGACCCCGGAGACCGTCAAGAAATTGAAGGCTCAAGGGCACACTCTGCGTGTGCAATCTGGCGCCGGTGTGGCTGCCAGCGTGACCGATGAGGCTTACGTGGCCGCCGGTGCCGAGATCACCGACGCAGCCGGCGCTTTGGGCGCTGACATGGTTTTGAAAGTGCGTGCGCCGTTTGAAAACGAGCGCGCCTTGATGAAGCCGGGCGCCGTGCTGGTGGGCATGCTCAACCCGTTCGACAAGGACGGCTTGCAAGCCATGACCGAGAGCAAGTTGACCGCTTTTGCCCTGGAAGCTGCGCCCCGTACCACTCGTGCGCAAAGCATGGACGTGCTGTCGTCGCAGGCCAACCTGGCTGGCTACAAGGCCGTGATGATTGCGGCTGACAAGTACCAACGCATCTTCCCGATGTTGATGACCGCCGCCGGCACCGTCAAGGCCGCCCGCGTGGTGATCTTGGGTGTGGGTGTGGCCGGCTTGCAAGCCATCGCCACGGCCAAGCGCCTGGGCGCTGTCATTGAAGCGTCGGACGTGCGTCCTTCGGTGAAAGAACAAGTTGAATCGCTGGGCGCCAAGTTCATCGACGTGCCTTACGAGACCGCCGAAGAAAAAGAAGCCGCTGAAGGCGTAGGCGGTTACGCCCGCCCGATGCCGCAATCGTGGCTGGACCGTCAGAAGGCTGAAGTCGCCAAGCGCGTCGCCGCTGCTGACATCGTCATCACCACTGCCTTGATCCCTGGTCGTGCCGCCCCTGTGCTGGTGACCGAGGACATGGTCAAGGCGATGAAGCCGGGCTCTGTCATCGTTGACCTGGCTGCGGCACAAGGCGGCAACTGCCCGCTGACCGAAGCCAACAAGACGGTGGTCAAGCATGGTGTGACCTTGGTGGGTGAGACCAATTTGCCTGCGCTGGTGGCGGCTGACGCCTCCTCGCTGTATGCACGCAACGTGATCGACTTCTTGAAGCTGGTCATCAACAAAGAAGGTCAATTCCACGTTGACCTGGAAGACGACATCGTCAAGGCGTGCTTGATGTGTCGTGACGGCCAACTGCTGCGCGCTTGATTCTGCGCCGCAGGCCCTAAAGGAGTATTGAGATATGCAACGCGTCATGCTGCGTGCCAAGCTGCACCGCGCCACCGTCACTGAAGCCGACCTGAACTACGAAGGCTCTTGCGGTATCGACGAAGACTTGTTGGAAGCCGCTGATATGAAAGAGTTCGAGTACATCGAGCTCTACAACATCAACAACGGCGAGCGCTTTTCTACCTATGTGATCAAGGCCCCGCGTGGCTCTGGCGTCATTTCGCTCAACGGCGCAGCGGCGCGCAAGGCCCACGTGGGTGATCTGCTGATCATCTGCACCTATGCGCCCATGACCGATACCGAATCGTCCGGCTACAAGCCCAAGGTGGTCTTGCTGGACGAGCGCAATGCGATCAAAGAAATCCGCAAGTTCGACTAATTCAAACAATCCCTATCAGGAGACAACGCGATGGAAGCCGTTTCACACGTCGTCATCAACCTGACCATTTTCGTGTTGGCCATTTATGTGGGCTATCACGTGGTCTGGACAGTGACCCCTGCTTTGCACACCCCTTTGATGGCCGTGACCAACGCGGTCTCAGCCATCGTGATCGTGGGTGCCATGCTGGCTGCCGCTTTGACCGTCACACCTTTGGGTAAGACCATGGGCGTGCTGGCGGTGGCGCTGGCGGCTGTCAACGTGTTTGGCGGCTTCTTGGTCACTCGGCGCATGCTCGAGATGTTCAAGAAGAAGGACAAGAAGGCAGGAGCCAAGTAAATGAGCATGAACCTGATTGCACTGCTGTACCTGGTCGCTTCGGTGTGCTTCATCCAGGCTCTGAAAGGCCTGAGCCACCCGACCACGTCCATTCGCGGTAACTTCTTCGGCATGGTCGGTATGACCATTGCTGTGTTGACCACCGTGGGTTTGATCCACGGCCAAGCCACGTCCTTGGGCGTGAACTTTGGCGAAGGTCTGGGCTACGTCCTGGCTGCGTTGGTGGTGGGTGGCGGCGCTGGCGCTGTCATGGCCAAGCGCGTCGAGATGACCAAGATGCCTGAGCTGGTCGCCTTCATGCACAGCATGATCGGTCTGGCTGCGGTGTTCATCGCCGTGGCGGTGGTCGCTGAGCCTTACGCCTTCCAGATCGTGGCCAAGCCGGTTGACGGTTCGGTGGCGCTGATCCCGGTCGGTAACCTGCTGGAGTTGGCCTTGGGTGCAGCCATTGGCGCCATCACCTTCTCCGGTTCGGTCATCGCCTTCGGCAAGTTGTCTGGCAAATACAAGTTCCGCCTGTTCCAAGGTGCGCCGGTGAACTTTGCCGGTCAGCACATGCTCAACCTGGTGTTGGGTCTGGCTGCAGTGGGCTTGATCGGCTTGTTCATGGCCACACAGCGCATGGATGTGTTCGTGGCTTTGGTGGTGTTGAGCTTCATCCTCGGCGTGTTGATCATCATCCCCATCGGCGG
>JBDKHX010000347.1:0-3080 GCA_039797415.1 Pseudomonadota bacterium
GCCATGCTTCAACCGCATGACCCGACCCACTTTGAACGCGTTTTGACGCTACGCCGCCAATCGCCTTGGCAATACCAGCGGGCCGCCTGACACCATGAAATTGCGCATCGTTCCCGCCAGCCAAGGCCTGGTTTGGCTCCGAAATGGCCTGCTGACCTGCTGGCAACAATCCATCGGCTTTCTGGGCTTGATGGGCTTGGTCACCAGCGCCGCATTGCTGCTGCTGGCTGTGCCTGTTTTGGGCGCATTTGTGGTGATGGGCGCCATGCCCGCCATCTGGATGGGCTTCATGCTGGCATCCCGCAGGGTGGTCGGTGGCCAGCGTGTCACGCCTGGCGTGCTGATTGAACCAGTACGCGGCCCCGACGCCCCCAAAAAGGAATGGCTGAAGCTAGGCGCGGCTTATGTCGCGGCCATGATCGTGGTGATGCAGTTGGCTGATCTACTCGGACCAGGCACCGAAGCCCTGCGCCAAGCCCAAGAAGATGCCAAAGACGTGGTGGACCTGATCGGCAACCCACAGTTTCAGGTGGACTTGCTGTGGCGTTGGGCCTTGACCCTGCCTGTGTCCCTCATCTTCTGGCACACACCTGCCTTGGTGATGTGGGGCCGCATTCCGGTTGGCAAGGCTTTGTTTTTCAGCGCCGTGGCCAGTTGGCGCAACCTGACAGCCTTTGCACTGTATGCACTAGGCTGGGCCGGCGTTGCCATTTTCATGGCACTGGTCATCCGGACCATTGCCATGGTCATGCCTGTCCCAGCCATCGCAGAAATTCTGGCGGTGATGATGGGCATGTGGACAGCCGGCGCGTTTTACGCCTCGCTGTACTTCACCGTGGTGGACTGCTTTGAATCGCCTGATCAAGCCGACAACCGCGTCACGCCAGACAACGGGCAAGCGTAAATCGCATTACGCAAAGCCGCAATGGCTTCATAACGTGTGAAGCTGCGGCGCCAAGCCAGCACCACACGGCGTGTTGGCACCGGTGCCTCAAAGGGAATGTAGGCAATGTGAGGATTGGGCTCGGGCGGTACCGACAACTGCGGCACCACCGTCACGCCCATCCCTGCTGCCACCATGTACTTGATGGTCTCCAGCGACGAGCCTTCAAAGCTCTTGCGGATGCCCTCTGCATCGCTGGAGAAGCGAGCGTACTCCGGGCACACTTCCAGCACATGGTCGCGGAAGCAATGCCCGGCCCCCAGCAACAGCATCGTCTCCTTTTTCAGCTCTTCGGCACTGACCTTGTCACGTTGAGCCAAGTGATGCGTGCGTGGCACGGCCACCATGAAGGGCTCTTCATACAAGGGTGCCATGGCCAGCCCGGCATCCAGGAAGGGCTCAGCCAGGATGGCGCAGTCCAACTCACCCGCACGCAGCATGTCCAGCAACTTGGTGGTGAAGTTCTCCTGCAACATCAGGGGCATCTGCGGCACATGGTCAATGGCCTGGCGCACCAGATCGGGCAACAGATAAGGGCCAATCGTGTAGATCACACCCAGGCGCAAGGGGCCAGCCAAGGGGTCTTTGCCACGCTTGGCAATTTCCTTGATGGCCTGGGCTTGCTCCAGCACCGACTGGGCCTGACGGATGATGTCTTCACCCAGCGGGGTGACGCTGATCTCCGCGCTGCCGCGCTCAAACAGCTTCACATCCAGCTCGTCTTCCAGCTTTTTGACTGCGACGGACAGCGTCGGCTGAGACACAAAACAGGCCTCAGCCGCACGTCCAAAGTGCTTTTCACGGGCAACGGCAACGATGTATCGAAGTTCAGTGAGCGTCATGCCCTTGATTGTGCGATATCCGCGCAGACTTTGCCCGTGCCGACCTCATCCCTCGTTTTGCAACAAGGTCGGGTGCTCACCACGTTCGTAGACCACATTGGCGCGGCCTACCAGCAGCGGGTCGGGCTGCGGCACGTTGGTCATGTCCTTGTTCTCGTACGGCAACTTGTGCAGCAGGTAACGCATGGCATTCAAGCGCGCGCGCTTTTTGCAATCGCTCTTGATCACGGTCCAAGGTGCATCCGCCGTGTCGGTGTGGAAGAACATGGCCTCTTTCGCCCGTGTGTAGCCGTCCCACTTGTCCAGCGAGGCCAAGTCCACCGGCGACAGCTTCCATTGCTTGAGCGGATGGGTTTCGCGCTCCTTGAAGCGGCGGCGCTGCTCTTTTTGGCTGACCGAGAACCAGAACTTGATCAGGTGCACACCCGAGCGCACCAGGTTGCGCTCGAACTCTGGCGCCTGGCGCATGAACTCCTGATATTCCTCATCGGTACAGAACCCCATCACATGCTCGACGCCTGCCCGGTTGTACCAACTGCGGTCAAACAGAACAATCTCACCAGCTGTAGGCAAGTGCTGTACATAGCGCTGGAAGTACCACTGGCCACGTTCAACATCGCTGGGCTTTTCCAAGGCAACAACGCGGGCGCCACGAGGGTTGAGGTGTTCCATCATCCGTTTGATCGTTCCGCCCTTACCGGCGGCATCGCGCCCCTCAAACAGGATGACCACCTTGGCGCCGGTTCGTTTGCACCAGGACTGCAGCTTGAGCAACTCCACCTGCAAGCGGTATTTCTGCTTTTCGTAGTTCTTGCGAACCATCAGGTTGCGATAGGGATACGTGGTTGCGTCGCGCCAAGTAGGGGCCAGTTCTTCGTCTGGGTTGACGCGTGCGACGTGTCGATCCAACTCGCCACGCAAAGCTTGCCGCAACACGGCCGCGTCGTCTGGCGAGGCGCCCTTCAAAACAGCCTCAATGGCTTGAGCCAATTCACCCGGAGGCGTCTGGCGCACGATGTCGTGCAGGGCCGCCACCTGAGAGACCTGCGCCGCCTCCGTTGCCTGCTGCGCCACAAAAGCCTCAATGCGTTCTTTTACCGGCGTCCCGGGCAAAGTGGCGGCAATTTGACTGTCAGGAGACTGAGCTGAACGAGGGGCTTTTGCGGTTTTTTCCATGTCGATCGGGTGAAGTCTGTTGGCGTGATCCGAAAAGACTACGCCGATCACCACGCGATGACAATTTGATAAATGCGCAAATCCCTCAGCTATTTCCTGATCATTTGCTTTTGAACAAA
>JBDKHX010000348.1:0-3146 GCA_039797415.1 Pseudomonadota bacterium
CGAGAGCGAACGCGCCGTACAAGCCGCGCTGGAAGAGGCCATGAAGGACCGCACCACCTTGGTCATTGCCCACCGCCTCAGCACCGTGGTCAATGCCGACCGCATTGTGGTTCTGGAAGGCGGCCGCATTGTGGATGTCGGCACCCACGCCGAGTTGATGGCCCGCAATGGCCTGTATACCAAGCTCGCATCCATGCAGTTTGAAAGCCGGGGATAATCGCCAGCTTTCGCTTCTCAGTTTTTGGGGACCAAACCGTGAGCCGCCCTATCCGCAGCCAATACGAAGACTTCATGCGCCACGTCCACACGACGGGCGTGCTCAAGACCGACCGTACCGGCACCGGCACACGCTACCGGCACCGGCACACGCAGCGTCTTTGCGCACCAGATGCGCTTTGACCTGAGCGAAGGCTTCCCACTCGTCACCACCAAAAAAGTCCACCTCAAATCCATCATCGTGGAATTGCTGTGGTTCCTGCGTGGAGAGGACAACGTCAAATGGCTGCAAGACCGTGGCGTCACCATCTGGGACGAATGGGCGCGTGAAGACGGCTCATTGGGCCCCGTTTACGGCGTGCAATGGCGCAACTGGCCCAAGCCTGATGGCGGCCACGTTGACCAGATCACCGAAGTCGTCAAACAACTCAAATCCAGCCCTGATTCGCGCCGCATCATCGTCAGCGCCTGGAACGTGGGCCTGATCGAGCAGATGGCGCTGCCCCCCTGCCACGCCTTCTTCCAGTTCTACGTCGCGCCGCCTCAAGCAGAAGGCCAACGCCCCAAGCTGAGCTGCCAACTCTATCAGCGCAGCGCGGATATCTTCCTGGGCGTACCCTTCAACATCGCCAGCTACGCCTTGCTGACCCACATGCTGGCCCAGCAATGCGACATGGATGTGGGTGACTTCATCTGGACGGGTGGCGACTGCCACATCTACAGCAACCACACCGAACAGGTCGAGTTGCAGTTAAGCCGCCAGCCTCACCCCTACCCGGTGCTGAACATCAAGCGCAAGCCTGATTCGATCTTTGATTACGAGTACGAAGACTTCGAAGTACTGGAGTACCAACACCACCCTGCCATCAAGGCACCCGTGGCTGTTTAAGCAGGCTAAACCGTCATGCAATTGAACCTGATCGCAGCCGTTGCCCGCAATGGCGCCATTGGCAAAGACAACGCCCTGCTGTGGCGCCTGCCTGAAGACCTCAAATTCTTCAAACGCACCACCCTGGGCTGCCCCGTCATCATGGGCCGCAAGACATTTGAATCGATTGGCCGCCCTCTGCCCGGTCGTCGCAACATTGTCGTCACCCGCAACGCAGCCTGGCAACACGATGGAGTCGAAGTCGCCAGCTCCTTGGACGCCGCCATCACCTTGGCCCAAGATGAAGCCCAAGTCTTCGTCATTGGCGGCGGCGAGCTGTATACCCAAGCGCTGCCCCAAGCCGATCAATTGATCCTGACAGAGGTGGATGCCGACTTTGACGGCGACACGTTCTTTCCCAAATGGGACCGTCAGGCCTTTGACGAAATCAGCCGCGAGACACATCAATCAGATGCTGGCTGGGCCTATCACTTTGTATTTTTTCAGCGTAAGGCAAGCACATCAGTCTGATGCGCGCACACCCAATGATTCGATTTTCTCGAATCATTGAAGTCTTTAATTCGAATTTACTTTCGCAACTGGCCCAGTTATCGTTGGGGTCCGGAACCACATCCGTTACCCAAGCATCCTTGCCATCATGGACTTCTTACTCGACCCCAATCTCTGGATCGCCTTTGCGATGCTCACCGCCCTGGAAATCGTTCTGGGCGTAGACAACATCATCTTCATCTCCATTCTGGTTGGCCGCCTGCCAGCTGAGTTGCGAGACAAAGCCCGTCGCCTGGGCCTTGGCTTTGCTATGGTCTCCCGCCTCCTTTTGCTGTTCTCGCTCAGCTGGGTCATGGGCCTGACGGAAGACCTGTTCACCGTATTCAACCAAGCCATCAGTGGCCGCGATCTGGTGCTCCTGTTTGGTGGTCTATTCCTGCTCTACAAGGCCTCACACGAAATCTTCGTGGAAGTCGAAGCACGCGAGCAAGATGGTCCTCCAGAGACTGATCCAGCCGCTGTCAAGGCCGCCGGCGCCCGCCTGTTCTGGGGCATCATCGGTCAAATTGCCATCATTGACATTGTGTTCTCCCTGGACTCCGTCATCACCGCCGTTGGCATGGTCGACAAAATTGGTGTGATGGTCGCGGCCGTGGTTACCTCGGTAGGCGTCATGCTGTTTGCAGCCAAACCCATTGGTGAGTTTGTGGACAAGCACCCATCGGTCAAAGTTCTGGCCTTGGCCTTCCTGGTGATGGTTGGCATGGCCCTGACAGCCGAAGCACTGGACGCCCACGTGCCCAAGGGCTACATCTACGCAGCCATGGCATTCTCTCTTGCAGTCGAAGCCCTGAACATCCGGGCTCGCGGCAAGCGACTGGCTAAATCCAACTGACCACGCTCCCCCCAACCAATTCGCAACCAGCGCTGTGGTTGGGGGGGGAATCAAGTCAGTCTTTTCCGGTCAACTCGTAAGAAAATCAGCAGATTGCTCATCAACATACTCAGCACCAGACTTCAGTGAACGTGCTACCTTGACGAAGAACTGGACGAATCTGACCACCCGGTTAGATTCGGCCACATCCAACCGAGGGATATCACATGACGGAAAATGCCAGCATTGTCAGCAAAGTACTGGTCATTGACGATGGGGACATCGACGTCCTCACTGAGATCAAACGGTTTTGCCAAGACAACAACATCGTGGCCCTCAAAACCCACAGCGGGAATGTGATGAACCTGCTGCGATCCAATGTGGATCTGGGTGGCATCCTGCTGTCCGAAAGCTATCGCGACAACCCCAAAGGGGGCCACAAACTGGCCAAGGAGATTCATACACTCCGTCCTGAATTGCCTATTTTTTTGCGTCGAAAAAAAACCGCCACGCTGGATGATCTGGATGACAGCACGCGCAGCCTGTTTTGTACGGCCTTCACCGTTGAAGGCATTGACAAACTCAAAGACAGCCTGACCGACTTCATCTTCAGTTTTGTGTTCCCCAACGTGATGGTTCGGGGCATTCAACAGATCACTGAAGACGCACTGAACGCCC
>JBDKHX010000349.1:0-2863 GCA_039797415.1 Pseudomonadota bacterium
CGGGGCGCAGCGGCCTCGAAGTGCTGGCCAGCGTGCGCGAAACCCACTCTGCCATCAAGGTGCTGGTGGTTTCGATGTATCCGGAAGACCAGTATGCGCTGCGCTGTCTGCGTGCCGGCGCACAGGGTTATGCCAACAAGGCAAGTGACCCCGTCGAGCTCATTGCGGCCGTGCGCACCGTGATGCAGGGGCGCAAATACCTCACCCCCGAAGTCGCCCAAATGCTGGCGGAAAGCCTCGCACAACCAGCGCCCGAAGTGCCCCATGCAGCGCTCTCCGAGCGGGAACTGCAGACGCTGGTCAAGATTGCCTCGGGACGCAAGCTTTCGGATATCGCTGAAGAATTGATGCTCAGTCCCAAGACCGTCAGCGTATACCGCTCCCGCGTTCTTGAAAAGCTCAAGCTCACCAACAATGCTGAACTGACGGTCTACGCCATCCGCAACGAACTGGTTTGACGCCTTTGGCTAGCGCTGAGCCGCAAAAAGATCCATGACCTGTTGCATCAGGGTCAACACTGGCTGCTCCAGCATGGGCAATGTGGCGGCAATGCCGAGCAAGCCGACTGTCAGCGTCACAGGAAAACCCACCGCGTAGATATTCATCTGCGGGGCCACGCGGGAAATGATGCCCAAGGTCAGGTTGACAAAGGTCAGCAGCGCGATCATTGGCAGCGCAATCCACAAGGCGCTGGAGAACAGCGATGCTCCCAGTTCGTGCAAGCGCATCTGCCCCAGTGCCTGCAGAAAGTTTCCGTCGGCTGGAAAGCTGTCAAAACTCTTGACCACGGCCATCAGCACCATCAAGTGCCCATTGATGACCACAAAGAGCAAGGTCGCCATGTGCCCAAAGAAACGTGCCACAGCGCTGACCTGCGCGTTGCTCGCCGGGTCGAAGAACGAAGCGAAATTCAGGCCCATTTGCAGACCGATGATTTCGCCCGCCAGCTCCACGGCCGAAAAAACCAGCCGCACTGCGAATCCAATGGCCAGGCCCACCACCACCTGCTGAGCAACGGCCCCCAAGGCCTCGCGCCCATTCACACTGATCACCGGCTGGTCCGTCAAAACCGCCTGCGCGCACAGTGCGACCAGAAAAGCCAGCCCCACCTTGACCCGCATGGGAATGGCACGCATGGAAAACACGGGGGCCACCGTAAAAACGGCCAGCACACGCAAAAACGGCCAAAGAATGGGTGAAATCCAGGCAACCAGCTGTGCCTCGGTGAAAGTGATCACGAAAACCCCACCGGGGAGGTCTGACGCACTGAAACCCCGTGAAAGGTGCTTTTCGCACGTTCTGGAGAGCTCTCGTCAGCCGCACAGCCCGGATACATGACCACATCACCCGTCAGTTGACGCAACATGCTCACCTCCCGCGCACCACAGGCCAAATCACCCGATCACCGACGGAATCGATTCAATGGTCCGGCGGATGTAATCCACCAGCGTACTGATCATCCACGGACCAGCCACCGCAAAGACCACCATGGCAGCAATGAGCTTGGGAACAAAGGCCAGGGTTGCCTCGTGGATCTGCGTCACCGCCTGAAAGATACTGACCAGCAAGCCAACCGCCATCACAACGCCGAGCACGGGCATGGCGATCATCAGTAGCAGGGTAAGCGCCTCGCGCCCCATGGTCAAAACCAGCTGAGATGTCATAACACGGCTTCCTCAGGTCACAAAACTGGCGGCCAATGAGCCAATCAGCAAATTCCAGCCATCTGCCAGGACAAACAGCATGAGCTTGAATGGCAACGCCACCAGCACCGGCGACAGCATCATCATGCCCAAGGACATCAGGATGCTGGACACCACCATGTCAATGACCAGGAAGGGAATGAAAATCATGAACCCGATCTGGAATGCCGACTTGAGCTCGCTCGTCACAAACGCCGGCACCAACACGCGCAGGGGCGCAGTTTCGGCCGTGACCGATGCGTCCAGCCGCGCAAGGCGAGAAAACAGCGCAAAGTCGGACTGGCGGGTCTGCTTGAGCATGAACTCCCGCATCGGGGCCTCTGCTTTTTCCAGCGCCGCCTCAAAACTGATGGCGTTGGTGGTGTAAGGCACATAGGCGTCTTTGTAAACACGGTCCAGCGTGGGCCCCATGACAAAGAACGTGAGAAACAACGACAAGCCGATGATGACCTGATTGGGCGGAGCAGACTGCGTGCCCAGGGCCTGGCGCAACAGCGACAACACAATGACGATGCGGGTGAATCCCGTCATCATCAAAAGCACCGCCGGCAAGAATGACAGCGCCGTGAAGAACAGCAATGTCTGTATAGGTACGGAAAAGCTGGTTCCCGCGTTGCCCGATCCGACGAGCAGGGGCAACGAACCGCCACTTTGAGCGATGGCCGGCACATGGACCATGGTCAGCGCGCAAAACCCCACCAGCCATACCACCGGGCGCGATGCACCCCAAGCCCTGTTGCGGCATCCACCGGCCAATTCAGACATGGGAGGCCTTTTCGGGGGGTTGTGCGGCCAGCGCCATTGCACCGGCAAACGAGGCCGCAGGAGCTCCCTGCTGGTGGGCAGGGGATCCGATGACATGCAGACAGGTGATGCTCTGGGTCGTCACCCCCAACACCAGACACGCACGGGCCCCTTCCGGCCCCACCTCCACGGTCACCACGCGCTGCTGTGGCCCAACCGCCACGGCCGAGAGCACGCGAGACGAAGCGCCCCCAGGGGCACCACCTGCCGCCTGGCGCAACTGCACGCGCCGCACCAGCCACGGCAACGCCGCCATGGCAGCCACAAACAGCACCACAATGACAAGCGTCTGGGTCATGCCAGCACTATCCACGGCTGACCCGCCGCAGGCGCTCCGATGGCGTCACCACATCGGT
>JBDKHX010000350.1:0-2862 GCA_039797415.1 Pseudomonadota bacterium
CCACAACGCTCAGTTGGCCAACAAAGGCGTGGCTTTGCATCAGCCTGAGTTGATCGACCAACACGCTCAGCGCATTTATCAGCAGGTTGCCGTGCTCAAGGCCATGCCATTGAACAACGCCACCCAGATCACCGATGCAGAACGCGCGGTGGTGGCCCAGTGGTATCTTTCAGCCCGTTAAATCGGTCAATGTGCGCCACGGAAGGGTGAACGGACGTCGTTTCACGTTCATTCGGGGGTTTAATCGATACATTGCCCGCTTTTGTCAGATCTTCTGAACGAGAGGCCATGTGAGTCCTTCAGCCCTGGGCGCCCAACCCGCTTCACTGCAAGCCAATTTGATGGCGGCCGTGTTCACCCTCGATCCCAAACAACGCTTGCGCATCACGCGTTCGCTGATGTCGGCTTTGGTGTTTGTGGTGTGCGTGGGCTTGATTGTTTATTGCTCTTATATCGGGTTGATGAATCCGGTGCATGGGGCCATGCTAGGTAGCGTGATCGCTGTTTCGTGCTCCGGGTTTTATGTGGCTTTGCGCAGTGGCTGGAATCTGCGGTTCAGTGACCCCTCTTTGACTCTGCCGCAGATCCTGGCGGCTTTGACCTGGATATGTGGTGCCTATGCCATCACCAATGAAGGTCACGGTGGCACGCTGATCTTGTTTGCCTTGGTGCTGGTGTTTGGCATTTTCAACATGAATGCCCGCCGGGCCCGTTTGTCTACTTGGTATGCGGTGGGTGCCATGGGGTTGACCATGGTCTACAAGTCGATGACGGATCCCGAACACTATCCTGCCAAGATCGAGTGGATGTACTTTGTATTTGTGGCGACCGTGATGCCCATGATCTCGCGGTTGGCGTCTGAATTGAACAAGATGCGTGCGAACCTCAAGTCGCAAAAGCATGAGCTGCAGACCGCGTTTGAGCGCATTCAAGAGTTGGCAACACGCGATGAGCTGACAGGGTTGTTCAATCGCCGTCAGATCACGCAGGTACTGGGTGAGCATGCGGCCCGAAGCGATCGAGGTGTGGTGAAGTTTTGGGTGGCGGTGTTGGACTTGGATCACTTCAAGCGCATCAACGACACCTATGGACATGGTGTGGGTGATGAGGTGCTGCGTAACTTCGCCAAATTGGCGGCCGATGTGCTGCGCGATACCGATGTTTTGGGGCGCTGGGGTGGCGAGGAGTTTTTGGCGGTGATGCTGGCGGTGCCGCCGCTTGATCCACACATCGGGCTGGAGCGTCTGCGAGCTCAGCTGCAACACGCTCAGGTCAGCGAAGCCTATCCGGACTTGCGTGTGAGCTTTTCAGCAGGCATGGCTGCTTACACAGAACGCAATGCCGTGCAGCATGCCATTGAACGCGCTGACCGGGCTTTGTACCACGCCAAGGCGCAAGGTCGAAACTGCACGGTGCTGGCACCAGATCAAGCCTGAGGCGGTGCCGCTTGCAGGAGTTGGGCAAGAACAGAGATGGCGATCACCATCGGCTCTTTGCCCTGGATGCCGTTGATGCCGTTAATTCCAATGGGACAGGTCATCGATTCAATCGCTTGGGGTGACAAACCTTGCTCAGACAAGCGACGGCGAAACTGAGCCCGTTTGGTTTGTGACCCGATCAAACCCACAAAGCCAGCGTCTGCCCGGCGCAAGATGGCGTTGACGATGCGCAGGTCCAGGTCATGGCGGTGCGTCAGCACCAGATGAAAGGCGCCAGCAGGGGCGTCTGGCACTTCGGCTTCGGCTTGGTCGGTGGGCAGCCAGGTGATGTGCGGGGGCAGGGTTGCCAACATCTCAGGGCTGGGTAGCCCACAGTCTGCCAATTCATCAGGCTCGCCGCGTTCATCGATCCAGCGCACGGTGCAATCGAGTTCTTTCAACAAGTGCACGATTGCCTGGCCAACATGCCCAGCGCCATGCAGTTCAAGATGAAACCGTGGGGGCGTGTTTGGCCAGTTGGCCAGGGTTTCGCTTGTCAGCGGGGCAAAAGACACCGTCAAGGCGCCGCCGCAGCACTGACCCAGGGTCGGGCCCAAGGCAAAGTCTTGTTGCCACGACGCCGCTTGGGCTGGAGGCGGGCATTCAGCCAGCGCTTGCCGCGCCAGGGCCATGGCTCGCCATTCCAGATGGCCGCCGCCTATCGTGCCGCAACTGTTTTGGGTTGACACCAGCATGCGTGCCCCCACATTCCGTGGCGTGGAGCCCTTGATCTGCACGACCTCGATCACCATGGCGCGGTGGCCTGCCGCCAACCACTGTTGGGCGGTTTGGCGTAGGGCGCTGGGCGTGTGGCGGTTCATGGCTGGGCGACTTTGACGGCGTCGATGGCGTCCAAAATGGCTTCAGGGGTGGCCGGTGCCCGCAAGGGCGGGTCAACTCGGTGCTCACCCACAGATGAGATGGCATCCCTCAAGGCCAGGAAGACGGAGAAGGGCAGCAAGAGTGGCGGCTCACCCACGGCTTTGGATCGGTAGATCGAGTCGTGCCGGTTTTGATTGGCAAACAACTTGACGTGAAAGTCTTTGGGGCAGTCGCTGGCCGTCGGGATCTTGTAGGTGGATGGGGCGTGGGTCATCAGCTTGCCCGTGGTGGGGTGCCAATACAGCTCTTCACTGGTCAGCCAGCCCATGCCCTGGATGAACGCGCCTTCCACCTGCCCAATGTCAATGGCTGGGTTGATGGATTGGCCCACGTCGTGCAGCACATCGGCCCGCAACAGTTTCCATTCACCCGTCAGGGTGTCGAGCAACACTTCGCTGACGGCTGCGCCATAGGCAAAGTAGTAAAACGGGCGGCCTTGCATGGTGGTGCGGTCCCAATGCAGGTCTGGCGTGGCGTAAAAACCGTCCGACCACAACTGCAC
>JBDKHX010000351.1:0-2851 GCA_039797415.1 Pseudomonadota bacterium
CGCACAACTGGCCTGGCAATGTCCGAGAGTTGGAGAACGTTGTGGAGCGCTTGGTCGCTTGCGCGGCGGCCCAACCTTGGCGCGAATCAGTTGCCAGTCCAGAAGACGCCCTCAGGCAGTGGGCTCCTGAGTTGTTTGAGGGTTCACGGGGAGGCATGCCCGACCGAGCTGGCATCAAGAGTGCTGAGTCCCCCGTTCACCAAGACGATAGGGCGCAGCTTTTGGCCGTGCTGGCGCAATGTGAGGGTGATAAGACTCGAGCCAGTGTGGTCCTGGGCATCAGTCGGACCACGCTGTGGCGCAAGCTCAAGCAGCTTCAACGCGCTTGATGCACTCAGTGGGCGTGGTGCTCGTCAAAAAATGCGTGTTTGATCTCGGCTGGCAAGGGCTGCCCCGTTAACCAGGCGCGCTCCAGCACATACCAATAGTGGCGGTAGCTGGCGCGATCATGCAGGTGCCCTCGGTACGAGGTTGGGGCCCAGTGAGCGCGTTGAGCGGCCATCAAAATCTCAACGGCATCGTCCACCTCCGCGATCACGGGTGCAAATGCCTCCACGATTGCGGGGATCTGATCCGGGTGAATGCTCCACATGCGCGTGTAGCCCAATTCGCGCGATGCACGCTCTGCAGCCTTGTTCAAGGCGCGTGTATCTTTGAACTCGGTCACCACGCAATGTGATGGCGTGATGCCGGCTGCATGGCAGGCAGCGGCAATTTCCAGCTTGGCGCGTAACACCAAGGGGTGGCTGAATTGCCCTGTTGCTGTCATGGCAGACGCAGGGATCGCGCCCCGGTGTTCCGACACAAAATCCATCAAACCAAACGACAGAGATTCCAGCCCCGGTAGCGCGGCAATCTCTGCCACCTGCTGCACAGCCTTGTGTGTTTCGATCAAGGCATGCACCGGAATCTTGCGGCCAATGTTGTGCTTGATCTTGGCTTGTTTGATGGTTTCAATCGCGCGCTGTGTTTCAACCGCATCGGCTACTTTGGGCACCATCAAATAGGCCAGTTTGTGGCCCGCCAGTTTGACCAAGGTGTCCACATCATCTTCAAACCGTGGGTGGCTGGGCGCATGTACCCGAGCGCCAACTCGGCCATGGGTGTTGGCGCCACTGGTCAGCAACTCGGCAACCAGCATCGCGTGTTCATGTTCGCCACCAACGGGCGCGCCGTCTTCCAAGTCCAGCGTCACATCAAACACCGCGCGACCAGCCTGTTCGGCCAGTTCTGTCTGCAAATTCATGCTTTTGAGCATGCGTGCTTCAACGCCAGCGTAGTGATCGCAAACAGGCAAAGAAGGGGCAGGGTGCTCCGAGCCAAACAGAGCGTGACGTGGGTGGATGGTGGTCAGGGTCGACACGGGATGTCCTTGCTGACAGCCTCTTGATGGGCTGGATGCACCCATGTTGGCGAAAAAAAAGCCAGCTTGCAACCACAAGCTGGCTCTTTCTGATTGAGGTCGATCACATGCGACGCAAAAGCACCGCAGCGACCGTCTCAGCGGCTATCACAGCAGGTGCTTGACGCCGTCTTGTTCGCCTTGCAATTCAGCCAAGGTCTTGTTGATGCACTCTTGCGAGAATGCGTCGATTTCCAGACCGGTAACGATCTTGTATTCGCCGTCAGGAGTCGTGGTGACTGGGAAGCCAAACACGATGCCAGCAGGGATGCCGTACTCGCCGTTCGAAGGCACGCCCATGGTGACCCATTCGCCGTTCGAGCCCAGGGCCCAGTCGCGCATGTGGTCGATGGCAGCGTTAGCAGCCGAAGCAGCCGACGACAGACCGCGAGCGGCGATGATGGCAGCGCCACGCTTGCCAACGGTTGGCAAGAATGTGTCAGCGTTCCACACTTGGTCGTTGATCATGTCCTTGATCGATTGGCCGTTTGTGGTGGCGAAGCGATAGTCAGCGTACATGGTTGGAGAGTGGTTGCCCCAAACAGTCAGCTTGCGGATGTCGCCAACCTTGGTGCCAGTCTTGGCAGCCAATTGCGAAGCAGCGCGGTTGTGGTCCAGACGCAGCATGGCGGTGAAGTTCTTTGCAGGCAGATCAGGAGCCGACTTCATGGCGATGTAAGCGTTGGTGTTGGCTGGGTTGCCGACAACCAGAACCTTCACATTGCGCGAAGCAACAGCGTTCAGAGCCTTACCTTGGGCGGTGAAGATCTGAGCGTTAGCGGCCAACAAGTCAGCGCGCTCCATGCCAGGGCCACGTGGACGTGCGCCAACCAACAAAGCGTAGTCGGTGTCCTTGAAAGCGGTCATTGGATCAGAGTGAGCCTCGATGCCAGCCAACAGAGGGAATGCGCAGTCTTCCAGCTCCATGATCACGCCCTTCAGCGCGTTTTGAGCCTTTTCGTCAGGAATTTCCAGCAGTTGCAGGATCACAGGCTGGTCCTTGCCCAGCATTTCGCCGGAAGCAATGCGGAACAGCAGGGCGTAACCGATTTGACCAGCGGCGCCGGTAACGGCAACGCGAACGGGTGTCTTGCTCATGGGGGAACTCCGAATGGAAGAAGTTGAGAAGTTGGAATTAGTACAACCCATTAGTGTACCGTTGCCAAACCGTTCTGTGGTGATGACATTGCGATGCGCTAGGTCTTATGTCTTATATAAGACATTATTTGCCTGAGTCATGGACGGCGGCGCTCTGTTTGTGGTGCAATCAATCCTTCGTCTTTGGCTGGTTGTAGCTGGGCTACTGGACCCTATCACCGTGGTGACACCTTTGTCTGCCTCTTCTCCTGTGTCTGATGAGCTCCTCTCTGAGGTGCCGCAAGGAGTCGGTGTATCTGCGCCATCGTTCAGCCCCCTGTATCAGCAAATCAAAGGCTTGATCTTGCGCGG
>JBDKHX010000352.1:0-2842 GCA_039797415.1 Pseudomonadota bacterium
TGGCACCATGATGCAATTGCTGTGTGCCCGCCCAGGGTTGGGTATGCCTCATGTTGATCCGGTTCGGCCTTTGGGCGCGTGTCTGGAGGTCGGGACTGGGTGTGGATACCAGGCGGCGTTGCTCAGCCTGTTGGCGCGTCATGTGATCTCGATCGAGCGCTTGCGCGACTTGCATCTCAAGGCCCGCACCAACCTTGATTTGATTCGAACCCACTTACCAACCTGGCAAGACGTTCGTTTGGTCTACGGTGATGGCATGATCGGGCACCCGCCACAGGCGCCCTATGACACCATCATTGCGGCGGCGGGGGGCTCTGCTTTGCCTCAAGCCTGGCTGGACCAGTTGGCACCCGGTGGACGTTTGATCGCTCCGACTGAAGACAGTCGGGGACAAGGTCAGGTTCTGACCGTGGTGGACCGTTTGCCCGACGGCAGCCTTCAGCACACCCGTGCTGGGGCCGTTTTGTTCGTGCCTCTAAAATCAGGCATCACTTGATGTGACGCTCATGTACATGAATTCTTTATTTCGTTTGGCTGTTTCCGCCACCGTGTTGTCCTTGGTGACGGGTTGTGCCACGCAACACCACCGCGCGCCTGTTGAGGAGCGTGGTCGCAGTTCGTCTTCAGCGGGCGCGCCCACCCCGAAACCGCCACCCGGCTCCGAAAATGCCGGCAAGCCTGGTTATTACACGGTGAACAAGGGTGACACCCTGATTCGGATTGGTCTGGAAACTGGCCAAAACCACAAAGACATCGCGGCGTGGAACAACCTGGACAACCCCAACTTGATCGAAGTCGGGCAAGTTTTGCGTGTGGTGGCGCCCCATGTGGACCCTTCCACGGCATCGGCAGGGGGCACTTTGCCCGCAGCCAAGCCCATGACTATGCCCAAGGTTGAAGCCCGTGGTTTGGACAACAAGGGCGGTGCGGCTGCATCTGGCCCAGTTGTAGCCACCAAGCCAGCTGTGCCGGGCTCTCAGCCGCAAGCATCGTCTCCTGTTGCAACTGCCAGCCCAGCTTCGGCCACAGATGCACCGCGTGAAGCCTCGGATGAGCCTGCCTGGATGTGGCCAGCCAATGGCCCTGTTGTTGGGGCATTTGAAGAAGGCAAACGCAAGGGCGTAGCCATTGGTGGCAAGGAAGGTGATCCGGTTCAAGCCTCTGCAGATGGCCGAGTCGTGTATGCGGGCTCCGGCCTGCGTGGCTACGGCAACTTGGTCATCATCAAACACGGTGGCGACTACCTGACCGCTTATGCCCACAACAAGACCTTGCTGGTCAAGGAGGATCAAGTTGTGCGCAAGGGCCAGAAAATTGCCGAAATGGGCTCCACCGATGCGGACAAAGTGCAACTGCACTTCGAAATTCGCAAGCAAGGCAAGCCCATCGACCCCTCAAAACAGCTGCCAGGGCGTTGAAATGCGCTCATCCCTGAGACAATTCAGGGATGAGTCAAGAACACGTTTCTCCTGAGGCGCAGGTGGCAGCGGATCCCGTTGCTCCGGTCGCGCCTGTGCATCCCAGCCAAGAATGGCTGAAGGTTGAATCCCTCGATCTCGAAGCTCAGGGTGTCGCCCACCGTGCTGATGGCAAGGTGGTCTTCATCGAAGGTGCTTTGCCGGGCGAAGAGGTGCGCGTTTCCGTTTTCCGCAAAAAGAACAACTGGGAACAGGCTGACATCACGGAAATGCGCCGTGAAAGCTCGCAGCGGGTCGAGCCAGGCTGCCCTCATTTCGGTTTGTGCGGCGGCTGCAAAATGCAGCACTTCCACGCATCAGCCCAAGTCGCGGTCAAACAGCGTGTGCTCGAGGACAACCTCTGGCACCTGGGCAAGGTCAAAGCCGAAACCCTGTTGCGTCCGATTGAAGGCCCAGCTTGGGGCTATCGTTACCGTGCGCGTTTGTCTGTGCGTTATGTGGCCAAAAAGAACACCGTGCTGGTGGGCTTTCATGAGCGCAAATCGCGCTACGTGGCTGACATCCAGACTTGCGCCATCCTGCCGCCCCACGTCAGCCGCTTGCTGATGCCGCTGCGTGAGTTGATCAACAGCATGGCCGAGCGCGACCGCATGCCGCAGATTGAAGTGGCCGTGGGCACCAAGGTGACCGTGCTGGTTCTGCGTCACCTGGAAGCCTTGGGCGAGGCCGATCGCCAAAAGCTGCGTGATTTCGCAGCGACTCACAGCGCTTGGAACGATGGTCAACACCTGATTTCATGGTGGTTGCAGCCCAAGGGGCCTGAGACGGTTCATCCGCTTGATCCAAGTCTGCCTGGCTTGGATTACACCTTGCCTGAGTTCGGCGTCACCATGCCGTTCAAGCCGACAGACTTCACCCAGGTTAACCACGCCATCAACCAAGTCTTGGTGGGCCGTGCCTTGCGCCTGCTGGATGTGCGACGCGATGAGCGTGTGATTGACTGGTTCTGTGGTTTGGGTAACTTCACCTTGCCATTGGCCACCCAGGCCCGTGAGGTGCTGGGCATTGAAGGCAGCGAGCAGTTGGTGGCCCGATCGCGTGAAAACGCGGTGGCCAACAAAGTCACCACACCGATTTCGTTTGTGGCGCGCAACCTGTTTGAGATGACGCCTCAAGAATTGGCCAGTTACGGCAACGCCGAGAAGTGGCTGATCGACCCACCACGCGAAGGCGCATTTGCCTTGGCCAAAGCCATGGCCGATTTGCATCAAGACCCGAGCTTGGTGCCCGGCTGGGTGCCGCCCAAGCGCATCGTGTACGTCAGTTGCAGCCCTGGCACTTTGGCGCGTGATGCAGGTTTGCTGGTGCATCAAGCCGGTTATCGTTGCGTGTCGGCCGGTGCGGTCAACATGTTCCCGCACACG
>JBDKHX010000353.1:0-2824 GCA_039797415.1 Pseudomonadota bacterium
CCTCTGCCTCAACCGCCTGGGGCACCATCACGGCAGACCACTTCAACGTAAAGTGACTGCCCCGCCCTGGCTGACTCGCTACCTCGATGTCGCCCCCGAGCAAACGCGCCAATTCCCGGCTGATGGCCAAGCCCAAACCTGTGCCGCCATACTGGCGCGTGATCGACTGATCGGCCTGCACAAATGGCTGAAACAAGCGGGCGATTTGGCTGCCATCCATGCCGATCCCACTGTCACGCACACTCAAAGCCAGCGAGGCATCCTGGCCCGCACCGGGCTGACAACCGAGGTGCAAATGAATCGAGCCTTGGGCGGTGAACTTGACAGCATTACCCAGCAAGTTGTGCACGATCTGACGCAGCCTGGGGCCATCTGACAAGATCACGGCAGGTACGTTTGGGCCGTGGCTGCAGGTGACCTCAAGCCCCTTTTCTGAAGCTTGCACGGCAAACAAGTCCACGCAGTCTTCCAGCAAGTCCCGCAAGTTCACCTCTTGTTGCTGCGCCTGCATGTGCCCCGCATCCAGCTTGGACCAATCCAGCACATCATTGAGCATGGACAGCAGACTGCGTGAGCTGTGCGTCATCAGATCAAACAATTGCTGCTGTTGCTCCGGCGGCAAATGTCCTGCTCGCAACAACGACAAGGTGCCGACCACCCCATTGAGTGGCGTACGGATTTCATGGCTGATGGTGGCCAGAAACCGTTCTTTGGCGTCCTCACCCAGGCGTGCCTCTTTACGGGCCTGCTCCAAAGCATGCAGCACCCGGCTTCGCCATTTGGTGGTGAACCATCCAAAAAAGGCAAACAAGCACACCGGGATGATGACCGCCAGCAAGCCCTGCGAACCCGGACTGGGCAGCACGTGCTCTCGAAAGGCCGGCAAGTAATCGGGTTGGTAGACATGCATCACCAGAACCTGCGCCACAAAAAATGCGGTCATGCCCAGGCCAATCCGATAGGCCCCTGCGGCGATGGCGATGCACGGAATGATGGCCTGCCATCGCAAGGCTGGCGCTTGGCTGCCGCCTTGTAGCCAGGCCACCGTGGCCATGGCCAAAAACTCAACGATCAGGATGGCCCAGATATAGGCGTTGACGTTTGCCGCTGGATTTTTTTGTACCCGCCAACCGCACAAGGCGATGGCCAACAAGCCCGAGCCCGTCACCCCAGCGATCACCCAAGCCTGCTTGGCAATCCAAGTGGCCGTGAAGGGCACCAGCACCACCGCCACCACCAGGGCAACAAACCAGAACGTGCGGTGCGTCAGCCACTGCTCCATTTCAGCCACGCCGGAGCTAGCCGGCAAGGCATTCGGAGGGGTTGGGCGTAACGACGACTTCATAGAATGCACAGAAATGCGGACATTTGTATTGTCCTCAAGAAATCCCCTTTCTTGGCCAACACCCGCGGCCAGATCAAAGAAATGTGACGCAGGCAAAACAAGCCAAGTCAATTCCAATCCAGAAGGCAGACACCACGCGCATACTATGGGCGAGTGGTACCCAAAAGGATGGTCTGAAGGTGAAAAAGACTTGGTGGATCGGCTTGGCCGTTTTGGTGGTGGGCACAATCGGCGGTGCCTATGCTTGGAAGCATCACCCCTTGACCGTGGCCATCGCCACGACAACGCGAGGCCCGGCTGTGGATGCGGTTTACGCGGCGGGGTCCATTGAGCCCACGGTGACGCAACCGATTGCGTCCAAAGTCATGGGCCGACTGACGGCCATCCTGGTGGACGAAGGCGACACCGTTCGCAAAGGCCAGGTGCTGGCCAAGCTGGAAGCCGGCGACCTGCAAAGCACCGTCGACGAAGCCCAAGCCCGTTTGAAATTGGCGCAAACGCAATACCAGCGTGCAAACGAACTGGTGCAACAGCGCTTTGTGGCCCCCGTTGAATTGGACCGCGCCAAAGCCGATCTGGCGGCGGCGCAAGCCACCGTCAAACGCACACAAACCCTGCGCGATGTCTTGACCCTGGTGGCGCCTGCCGATGGCATGGTGCTCAAGCGCGATGGCGAAGTCGGCCAGGTCATCACCGCCGGCCAGGCCCTGATGACCTTGTCTTGTTGCGCCCCCTTGCGCGCCACCGTTGATGTGGACGAAGAAGACATTGGCCGTGTTTACAAGGGCCAGCGCGTGGTGCTGCGTGCCGATGCCTTGCCGGGCCAAGTGTTGGAGGGCACCGTCAGCGACATCACACCCAAGGGTGACCCCATTTCGCGCAGCTATCGCGTGCGCATCAAAGTGCCCAATACCAAGGGCCTGATGGCGGGTATGACCGTTGAGGCCAACCTGGTTGTCACCCAACGAGACAAGGCCCTGCTGGTGCCCAGCTCTGCTGTTCAAAAGAACAACGTATGGGTTGTGCAAAACGGTGCTGCGCACCAACAAGCCATCCAAGTGGGCATTGCAGGGTCCAGCAAAACCGAGGTGTTGTCGGGCCTGAGCGATGGCGCCCAAGTGGTCACGTTGCCGACGGCCGAGATCACCGAAGGCCGCCGCGTACGCGCGCTGCAACCTTGATGCACACGCCATGAAGATTCAACTGGATGTGGCCTTGGGCCATCTGACCAGTCGGCGGCGGCAAACACTGGTGTCGCTGTCGGGCGTGGTGCTGGGCGTGGCGTTTTTTCTGGCGGTTTCGTCCTTGATGCGGGGGTCTGAAAAGGACTTTCTCAAACGCATGGTGGACAACAGCCCGCACATCACCGTGTCAGATGAATTTCGCCAAGCTCAACCCCAACCGGCGGCACTGGCCTGGCCCGATGGGGCCGTGCGCACCCACAACGTCAAACCACCCAATGAGACACGCGGCATCCGG
>JBDKHX010000354.1:0-2820 GCA_039797415.1 Pseudomonadota bacterium
TTGAACAGCCCGGTCAAAGCATCGTGTTCGATGATGTCCTGCACGGCTTTGACGGTCAGGGTCAGTTCCTGTTTCTGCGCCCGAACGCGGCTGCGCATCAGGCTGTAGTGGTATGACACCCAGCACAGAATGCCCATGACAAAGCCTTGCATCACCACGCGCAAGGTCTGTTCGCCCGGGTTGAAGTCAGGCAGGCCCAAGCTGGAGGCGATGAACAGCATCAACACCAGAACCAAAATGGAGCTGGTGCCTGACAGCTTGACTTCTCTCGGGCTCAAGCTGAACAGGCCAAAGACCTGAATGAAGCACATCCATTGCATCAAGGCGCCACGGGCATCAGGCGCCGTGGCGTAGGCAAAACAAGCCAAGGCTTGTGCGCCCACCATCTGGGGCAAGACCATAGCCGGGTCTTGCCAATGCATGGACTTGCCGCTGCGCACAATGGGGTAGCCGATCAACATGGCGACCACGTTGAGGGCAATGGCCCATTGGGCTGCGTGCGCCGAGATGAACAGGCCCGCTTCGATGCCTGTCGAGATCAGACAGATCCAGACCAGATACAGCACCGATGCCAGTAAACAGAGTCGGGTTCGACCGCGCATTCGCGGATCGGTACCCAGCACCCAATTCACCAGCTTGCAGCTGCGTGAATATGGGGTCATTGATCACCCTCCACGATCACCAGTTGGGCTTTGCCTTGCTGATTGGCACGCCGCAGCCCTCGGTCCGCTCGCTCCAGGGCGTCTTTCAATTCGTCTTTGGCTCTTTGGGCCGTGATGCCTGCTGAATAGGTCACGACCAAGCCTTCCTTGATCTGACCCCAGTCATACGCCGCTACCGATTCGCGAAGGGCCTCCAACGCCTTGATGCCGTCTTCTGGCACGTGTTCAGGCATCAGCAGCAGGAACTCTTCCCCGCCCCAGCGAGCCAGGGTGTCTGCTGCGCCAATGTGTTGATTGGCTAACTTGGCAAACTGGGTCAAGACCTTGTCGCCGACGGCATGGCCGAAGCGGTCATTGACCTGCTTGAACTGGTCGATGTCCAAAATGGCCAGACTGAAAGGGCGGCCATTGCGCTTTTGGCGCTTGAGCTCGCTATCGAGCAAGCCCAGCATGTGTTGGCGGTTGTACAGGGTGGTCAAGCTGTCATGGATGGACAGATCTTGCAGTTGCTTCAATGTGCGTTGCAGTTCAACGCGCTGGTCCAGCTGGCGCTGGCGCAGGTCTCGCACGTCTTTGGCGATGATGCCCAGAGCAGGCAGCAAAATGCTGGCTGCCAGCAGGTCCAGCAATTCGCGACGACCTTG
Organism: Pseudomonadota bacterium; assembly: GCA_039797415.1. Classification (GTDB taxonomy): domain Bacteria; phylum Pseudomonadota; class Gammaproteobacteria; order Burkholderiales; family Burkholderiaceae_C; genus Aquabacterium. Next base: position 1,307 of record JBDKHX010000354.1, read on the forward strand.
AACGGTTTCTGGTGCGATGACCCATGTCAGGCCCAACACCGCGCACAACGCAGCTGGTGTGCCGACCATGGCGGTGACCAATTGGCGCATGCTGAGGCGCTGCAGGTCAAACACCAGAATCAAGGGGAGCATTTGCAACGCTGACGCACTGGCAGCGTGGTCCAAGGCATAGCTCAACACCACGGCGCTGCAGCCGAACAGCACTTGCGGATAGGCCAGGGTGGGTTCGTCCTGGTCTTCAAACTTGCCTGATCGCAGCAGGAGGTAAAACACCGTGAGACCCAGCATGTGGTACGCCACTTGTACGGCGGCCTTCCACGGGTCGAGGTATCCAAAACTGGCGGCCAGACACAAGATCAGGTCGGCAAATGCGTAACACGGCCACGTCAGCATCAAGCGTTTGGTGGCATAACGCTGGCCTTTTGAATCGCCAAACAGCCAGGGGCTGGGCGCGGGAGCAGGGGCCTCGGTGGTGGGGGGCGTGGTGTTAGGCATTCGTGCTTTTTCGGCGCGAGTAGCCTTGGGCTTAAATGCGCCCCATCACAACAGAGCAGCCCAGAAATGAGAAACCCCCGGACGAAGCCGGGGGTTGGAGCGGCGCGCGGGCCGTCCGAGGAAAGGGCAAAAAGTTGGTTTGCCACTTCCCAAGATGCAGGAGACTGCATCTCAGATTGTGTCGACAGGATCGACGCCCAAAGATTAATTCACTTCTTCAGGTTCGGCAAGATCTTTTCGATCAGGGTGTCCATCCTTTGCGTGACTTCTGTCGGCATGGTGATGGTGCGGCCCCATTCCCGGCTGGTCTCGCCTGGCCATTTGTTGGTGGCGTCCAGGCCCATCTTGCCGCCCAGGCCGCTGATGGGCGAGGCGAAGTCCAGGTAATCAATCGGCGTGTTGTCGACCAAGGTGGTGTCTCGTACGGGGTCCATGCGGGTGGTGATGGCCCAGATGACTTCCTGCCAGTTGCGGGCGTCCACGTCGTCATCCACGATCACGATGAACTTGGTATACATGAACTGGCGCAAGAAGCTCCACACCCCGAACATCAGGCGCTTGGAGTGCCCGGCGTAGGCCTTCTTCATGCTGACGATGGCCATGCGGTAGCTGCAGCCCTCGGGTGGCAGGTAGAAGTCCACAATCTCAGGAAACTGCTTTTGCAGGATCGGCACAAACACTTCATTGAGAGCCACGCCCAATACGGCCGGCTCATCGGGTGGCTTACCTGTATAGGTAGAGTGGTAGATCGGGTCTTTGCGGTGGGTCAGGCGCTGGATTTCAAAGACGGGGAACCAGTCCTGCTCGTTGTAGTAGCCCGTGTGGTCACCGTAAGGGCCCTCCAGGGCATGCAAGTAGCCGCCTCGCTCCATCTGGGGCACGCCCCGTTCGCTGGTGCCCTTGAAGCCCTGTGGTGCGGTTGGAATGTGTCCCTCCAGCACGAACTCGGCGCTGGCGGGCACTTGCAGCCAGTTTTCTCCCTCTGAAGTTGTCTCGCCAACGCGGGTGTTGACCACCTC
>JBDKHX010000355.1:0-2819 GCA_039797415.1 Pseudomonadota bacterium
CGGGCTTGCCATTCAGGCCGCACGCTGTAGCGGTGTGGGTTGCCGCAGGCGGCATCCACAGCCGATCGCAGCACCTGCACCACTTGTTGCACATAAGCCGGACTGCGTTGGCGCCCTTCGATCTTCAAGGCCGCGACGCCCATCTCCACCAATTGAGGCAGCAGGGCGATGGCGTTCAGGCTGGTGGGTTCTTCCAGCGCGTGGTCCAACTCACCTTCGACTTCAAATCGGCCTTTGCACAGCGTCGGGTAGGCGGCGTTCTCGCCGGGGCCATAACGGTCGATCATGACCCCGCCCAGTCGGGCTTCCAGGGTTTGCTCTTTCTCGACCCAGCGCACAGCATGGGCTGGTGAACACACGCCCTTGTTGTTGGGCGAATCGCCCGTGGCGTAAGACGACAGCAGGCAGCGGCCTTCGGCCATCACGCACAAACTGCCAAAGCCAAACACTTCGATTTCAACCGGGCTGGTTTCGATGATGCGGGCAATCTCGCGCAGCGTCAGCACGCGGGGCAACACGACTCGCTGGATGCCGAACTGCTCATGCATCAGGGCAATCGAATCGGCATGTGTGGCCGAGCCTTGTACGGACAAATGCAGCCGCAGATCGGGGTAACGATCGCGGGCATATCGCAGCAAGCCCGGGTCAGCCAGGATGATGGCATCGGCCCCCAGCAGCACCGCCTGGTCAATGGCTTCTCGCCACTCTTGGGTGCGGCCCGGTTGGGGGTAGGTGTTGATCGCAAACAGAATGCGTCGTTGCATGCTGTGCGCCAACTCGATTCCCTGTCGCAGGCTTTGGGTGTCGAAATTGAGGCCCGCAAAGTTGCGTGCGTTGGTGCCATTTTTCAGGCCGACGTAAACCGCGTCGGCACCGGCGGCCAAAGCTGCTTTGAGCGCAGCCAAGCTACCGGCTGGAGCGACCAGCTCCATCGATGAGGATGGGATAGACATGATGGGCGCCAGTGTGCGCGTCCATCACATAAAAGCCTTGTCTCGGATCAAGCCTGATCAGTGGATCGGTGCTTGCAGTTCAACTGTTTGTCCAAAATCAAGCCGGACGCCAATCGTTGTTGATCTTGCCGTCGACGATGCCAATGCGGCGGTCTGCACCCGATGCGAATGAGCCGTCGTGGGTCACCGCCACCACCGTTTTGCCCATGTCGCGTGTCAGGCTTTGCAACATTGAGCGCACGTTCTGGCTGGAGGCTGAGTCCAGGTTGCCGGTGGGCTCGTCGGCCAGGATCACCAAAGGGTCATTGGCCAAGGCGCGGGCGATGGCCACGCGCTGGCGTTGTCCACCAGAAAGCTGACTTGGGTTTTTGTAGGCCTGCTCTTTGACGCCCAGGTGGTCCAGCAAATCCAAAGCGCGCGCACGGGCGGCATCGTCATGCAGCTTGCCCAGCTTGCGCATGGGCAGTGTCACGTTGTCGATGACGCTGAACTCTGACAGCAAGAAGTGGAACTGGAACACAAAGCCCAGCTTGGCCAAGCGCCGATCGGACAGGTCATCTTCACGGTAGTGGGTGGTGTCCTCACCATCTAAGAAGATGCGACCTTCATCGGGCAGGTCCAGCAGCCCAAGCAAATACAACAGCGATGATTTGCCTGAGCCGGACGGCCCCATGATGCACACGAACTCGCTGCGCTCGATGTCCAGCGTGACGCCGTTGATCAAGGTAACAGGCACCTCACCGGGGATGCGGCGCACAACGTTTTCCGCACGCAGCACGGGCCCTGTTGGCTTGGGTGTGATGATGGCGCTCATGTTGCCCCCCGCAGGATGTCAACCGGGTGCACGCGCCCAGCTTTGCGAGCTGGTAAGTAGGCTGCAGCCATGCACGATCCCATTGCAAAGATGGCGGCCAAAGCAAACTGCTCGCTGCCCCACCAGACGGGCAAGTGAACCATCTCGGTCATGCCGGGGGCTTTGATTTCAACTTGCGACAAGAAGGTCATCAACAGCATCCCCAGGATCAAGCCGGCCACGCTGCCAATCACGCCCACGATGAGGCCTTCAAACAAGAAGATGAGGCGAATGTCTTTGGCGTGAAAGCCCATCGACTTGAGGATGGCGATGTCTTTGGTCTTTTCCATCACGATGGTGGAGATGGTGTTGTAAATGCCGAATGACGCCACCACCAGGATGGCAGACACCACGCTGAACATGATGATGTTGCGCACCAGCAGCAGGCTCAAGATGTCTTCTGACGATTCGATCCAGGACACCGATTTGTACGAGAACCGAGACTCAACCTGTTTGGCAATGTCCGATGCGTCATACGGTTCGTTCATCTGCACGATCACACGGTTGACGCGGTTGGGCTTGTCCAGCAGGCCCTGTGCACGCTTGAGCATCATGAAGGTCTGGCCTTCGTCGTAACTGGCGTTGCCGGTGCGAAAGATGCCCACGATCTTCATCGTGCGGTTTTGTCCGCTGGGCGCCAGCACGCTCAAGGTGTTGCCCATACGCAGACTGAATTTGTCGGCCAGGCCTTTGCCAATGACGATGCCATTGGGGGTGGCGTTCAGTGCTTCCAGGTCGCCATCGACAAACTTCTCGTCAATGGTGGTCACTTGCCGCATCTTGGCCGGGATCACGCCCGACAGTGTCACCCCTTGCTGTTTGCCCGCAAAGGTCAGCACGGCAGTGCCTTGCAGCACAGGGGCGGCACGGACGCCGGGTTGCGCCTCGATGAACTCCAGCATCTGGCGATAGCCCCGGATGCCGCGTGTCTCATTGGGTGGTTTGACGTTGTGGGTGCGCACGGCCCCATCGGGCCAGGCCAGTGCCGCCGGTTGGGGTTGAGCTTGGCGAAA
>JBDKHX010000356.1:0-2817 GCA_039797415.1 Pseudomonadota bacterium
GTGGTCATGATCAACACGTCTTCGTTGAATACGAAGTACTCACCGGGCAGCACCTTCACAGCTTCAGCCTGAAAGTGCGCGTCGTAAAAGAAGAACGAGGCCTCACCCGGTTTCGGGATGCGGGCCTTCAAACGCTCCAGCCGGTCACGGCGGGCGTTCAAGCCAGAGCTGGCCAAGATCCCGCCCGTTGGGGAGCCTGCCAGTGCGCTAGCAGCCAAGCCCCCTGCGGGACGGGCGGCGCTCAAAGAGGAGGTGCTGATCATGTCTGTCCCTTGTCTCCTGGCTTATTCAAACCCGGTCGTAAACCGTCTTCCCGCGTAGCTGGAAGAGGTCGCGCGACTCTGTGAAATTCTCGGAATGCCCCACAAACAACATGCCCTGGGGTTTCATGACTTTGTGAATGCGCTCCAGCACCTTGCGCTGCGTGGGGGCATCGAAATAGATCATCACGTTGCGGCAAAACACGATGTCAAAGGGCTCGCCCAATTGCCATTGCGTCTGCATCAAATTGAAGGGGCGGAACTCAACCATGCGCGCCAACTCTGGCTTGACACGGATGGAGCCAGAGTTATTGCCTTTGCCGCGCAAAAAGAAAGTGCGCAAGCGCTGGGCATCCAGGCCTCGGGTGTTGGCGTCATAGACGCCACGTGAGGCGGTCGCCAGCACGTTGGTGTCAATGTCACTGGCAATGATCTTGACCGGGGCGTGCAGGCCCAGGTTTTCCGCGGCAGTGATGGCCAGCGAATAGGGCTCTTCACCGGTGGATGAGGCGCAGCACCAGATCCGGGTTGGCTGTGCGCCACGCTTTTTCAGGTGCTCGGCCAGGGTGTGAAAGTGGTGCTCTTCCCGAAAGAAGGAAGTCAGATTGGTGGTCAGGCAATTGGTGAACTCTTGCCATTCCTGGTCCCCTTGAGGGCCCGTGACGTTTTCCAACCATTGCAAATAGGCATCAAAAGACTGGTGGCCTGTCTCACGCAGGCGCCGTGACAGGCGGCTGTAAACCATGGCATGTTTGCCATCGTTCAGGCTGATGCCGGCCCGCCCGTAGATGAGCTTGCGCACGCGCTCGAAGTCGCGGTCCGAGAAATTGAACTCCCGGTCAACGGTCTGAGAGGTGGTGTCCGACATGGAAATAGCCATTTGAAATCACAATGCAAAAAGCCAACACGGGTGACTGAGATAGGCACCCATTGGGATATCGGTCATCCCCGGGTGGTCTTGAGTCCATCCGCTCATCACAGGATGCCTGTTGCCAAGGTGTTGTTGCGCTTGGATTTCCTGGGGTAAAGCCCCTCATATCCGGCCTTTGCCAACAGTCGTCCTGCTAGACTTGGTCATGGATCAGTTCACCCCAGTGGAGTCCATCATCGCCTCCATGCAACCTCAATCAGAACTCGCTCAAGACGCGGCCTCCGTAGCGGGGTTACGTCTGGAAGTGGCCCTCAATCTGCTCAACCAGGCTGGTTGGGTGGCGCCTGCGGCCATCCAGCCCGGAACGACTGATTGGCTGCAAGCCATCGTCGATGGGCTGTGCGATGTCTCCAGTCGCGATGCTTTGACAGGTTTGGCCAACCGCCGCCAGTTTGAAGCCGCGATCAATCGCGAGGTTGACCGGGTCGCCCGTAACGGTGAGCCGGCGTTGCTGTTGGTGCTGGACATTGACCACTTCAAAAAGGTCAATGACACCCACGGCCATGCTGCCGGTGACGAAGTCATCAAAGCGGTGGCGGCGGCCTTGCAAGACTGCGTGCGCCCGATGGACACCGTGGCTCGGGTAGGCGGAGAAGAATTTGCCATCATCTTGCCCAATTGCCCGCCGGCTTTTGGTCAGACTGTGGCGGAGCGGATTCGCAAAAAAGTGGCGACCAAGGATGTGGCCATCATCGGTGGAGAGACCTTGTCGGTCACGATCAGCCTAGGAGGCGCCTTTGCCCCACAGTGGGTTCGCTCATCAGCGGTCTTGTGGACCGAACGGGCTGACCAGCAACTTTATAAAGCCAAGGCCAATGGCCGTAACCAGACTTGTCTGGAAATGCCACCGCTCACCGTGGTGAGCGCTGAAGAGAAGGGCCTGCTGTTTGCTGGCTTGACTCAACCTGAACCCAACACCACGGAATGATGGCCTCCATGTCCACATCTGCAACATCTACCCCATCCAGCACCACGCCCAGTACCACGAGGTTGGCTCGCACGGTGGCGATCACCAGCGGCAAGGGTGGTGTCGGTAAAACTTTCGTCAGCGCCAACCTGGCAGCTGCCTTGACCCGACAGGGCCTCAAAGTACTCGTGCTGGATGCCGACCTCGGCTTGGCCAACTTGGACGTGGTGCTCAACCTGTATCCCAAGATCACCCTGCACGATGTGTTCACCGGCAAGGCGGAGTTGGAAGAAGCCATCTTGCCTGCTCCCGGCGGCTTCTCGGTCTTGCTGGCTGGCTCAGGCTTGGTTGAATACTCCCGACTGACCCCTGAGGTGCGCGACCAACTGCACAACATCATGGAAGCCGTCAAACCTCGCTTTGACGTGCTGCTGATCGACACTGGCGCAGGTATTTCCGACGTGGTGCTCTATGCCGTGTCATTGGCTCATGAGGTGGTGGTTGTGGCTACGCCTGAGCCCACCTCCATGACCGATGCCTACGCCACCATCAAGGTGCTGTGCTCACAGCAAAACCGTGACCAGATCAACCTGGTCGTCAACCAGGTGACCCGATCGGGTGATGGCCGCGCCATCTGCAACCAGTTGCAGCAAGTGGTGGATCGCTTCGTGCAATCGCCTTCCGGGCAATCTCCCCGCCTGAACTTCATTGGCGATGTG
>JBDKHX010000357.1:0-3048 GCA_039797415.1 Pseudomonadota bacterium
GGCGATTTCTTCGAATTCGCAGGTGGTGGCGACGTCCAGGATGTCAAAGCCACGGTAGGCCAGATCGTTACCAGTGCGGCCCACGGTACACAGGGCGGTGTTGCCCGCTGCAGTGCCCGACAGGGCAACGGACTTCTTGGGCTTGAAACCTGGGGTGGTGGTCTCTGGGGTAGCGCTCATGGGTTGAGTCTCCTGATGTGAGGTTGAAGCAGTCGGGGGTACTTGTCGAGATTATTTTTTGGCAGCGAACAGTGCGTCGAGCTTGCCTTCGAAGGCGTGGTAGCCAATGCGGTCGTACAGCTCTTCACGGGTCTGCATGATGTCGACCACACTCTTTTGGTGGCCGTCACGTCGAATGGCAGTGTAGACCGCCTCTGCAGCCTTGTTCATCGCGCGGAAGGCGCTCAAGGGGTACAGCACCATGCCCACGCCGGTGGGGCGCAACTCGTCTACGCTGAACAGCGGGGTCTTGCCAAATTCAGTGATGTTGGCCAGCACCGGCACCTTCACGGCTTTGACGAATTTTTCGTAGGTGGGCAGGTCGTAAGCGGCCTCGGCAAAGATGCCATCGGCACCGGCTTCCACGCACTTGATCGCGCGCTCAATCGCAGCGTCCACACCATGCACCTGGATGGCATCGGTGCGGGCAATCAAAAAGAAGCTGGCATCGGTCTTGGCGTCGGCGGCCGCTTTGACGCGGTCCACCATTTCTTCGGTCGACACGATTTCTTTGCCGGGGCGATGGCCGCAACGCTTGGCGCCCACCTGGTCTTCAATGTGGCAAGCAGCGGCACCAGCCTTGATCAGGCTCTTGACGGTGCGCTCGATGTTGAAGGCCGAGGGGCCAAAGCCGGTGTCGATGTCGACCAGCAAAGGCAGGTCGCACACATCGGTGATACGGCGGGTGTCGATCAACACATCGTCCATCGTGTTGATGCCCAAGTCTGGCAGGCCCAGCGAGCCAGCGGCCACGCCACCACCCGACAGGTAAATTGCCTTGTAGCCAGCACGTTTGGCCAGCAAGGCGTGGTTGGCGTTGATGGCGCCAATCACTTGCAATGGGGCTTCGTCCTTGAGGGCTTGGCGAAAGCGCTCGCCGGGTGTCCTGAGGGGCATTGTGGCCATGTTCCGGTCTCCAACTTGAACGGTGCGTTGATGTCTGGGATTCACATCGCAACGGGCGTGCCAATGTCGGGAGCGGTACGGCTCAATGCCTCCGACAAGCGATAACTGCTTGATTTCAAAAGGCTAATCGAATTGGGCTGATTTGGATAGCCGTGTACACGCTGAGCGCGTGTTTCACAAATGAAACATAATGCTGAAACAATGAAACGTTAAGCCTGAAACGCTGCAACACCCATGAAACGCGACCCCAGCCTGCCGCCCCAGATCGTTGCTGTGGGTTTTCGCCGCATCAACAAGATGCTGCAAGACCTAGCCCCGGCGTTTCACACCCAGGCGCACATCGAAGTGGTGGATGTGGGCTTTGCCAATGCCGTTGCCCGCGTACAGGCCTTGCAGGCGCAGCGGCCCATCGATGTGGTCGTGGCGGCGGGCTCCAACGGGGGCTACTTGCGTCAGCATCTGGACACCCCGGTGGTCATGGTCAAAGTGGGTGGGTTTGATGTGTTGCAAGCGCTGGCACACGCCAAGCGCTTGTCCACCCAGGTGGGTTTGGTTACCTACGAAGGCATGCTGCCTGACCTCAGTCCCTTGGCTGATTTGTTGACGCTGGATGTGGTTCAGCGCACTTACCGTACCGAAGAAGAAGCCCGCTTGTGCGTGCATGAGCTGCGGCAAATGGGCATCCAGGTCGTGGTCGGCTCTGGGGCGGCGGTTGACTGCGCGGATGACCTGGGCTTGATGGGGGTGTTTTTGTACTCCGTCAACGCGGTGCGTGAAGCCTTAGACGATGCGGTTGAAGTGGCCCGTGCCTCCCGCATTGAATGGGCCAAGCGTGAACGCCTCAACACCATCCTGGCGCAACTCAGCGACGGTGTGATCGCGGTGGACCGCGATGAACGCATCCAAACCCTCAACCCGGCCATGGCCCAATGGTTGGGGATCGAGTCATCGGCTTGGCAGGGGCTCAAGCTCAGTGAGGTCTGCCCTGATCTGGGCTTGAGGCAAACCTTGCGCCTGGCGTCGCCAGATCTGGAGCGCATTGAAAAGGTCAAAGGCAAAACCTTGATCGCCAACCGCATGCCGATCCTGGAGCAGGGTGAATTGACCGGCGCTGTGCTGACCTGCCAAGACCCAATTTCCATCCAGCGCGTAGACCGCCATATCCGTTCTCGCATCCAGCCGCATCCTGAGGCTCAACGCTATGAGTTGACGCAACTGCAGGGCGCCAGTCAGGCCATGTCTCAAGTGCGGGATTTGGCCAAGCGGTATGCGGCCAGTTCATCCACCGTGCTGTTGTTGGGAGAAAGTGGCACCGGTAAAGAGTTGATCGCGCAAGGCATCCACATGGCCAGTGATCGACGCGACATGCCCTTTGTGGCCGTCAATTGCGCGGCCGTGTCTGAGAACTTGCTCGAAAGCGAATTGTTCGGCTACGAAGAGGGCGCTTTCACTGGCGCGCGCCGTGGTGGCAAGGTGGGCTTGTTTGAGGCCGCCCACAAAGGCACCATCTTTTTGGACGAAATTGGCGACCTGCCCCTGTCATTGCAGACCCGCTTGCTGCGCGTCTTGCAAGAGCGAGAAGTGCTGCGTGTCGGCGCTACCGAGGCCACGCCCATCCAGGTTCGCGTCATTGCAGCCACGCACCGAGATTTGATGGCACTGGTCCAGCAAGGTCAGTTCCGTCTGGACCTCCGCCTTTGCGCGACCGTTTGGATGATTTGCCTGATCTGATCCACGCCCTGTTCCGCAAGGTTTGCGCCGCACAGGGTGTGCCGATGGCTCAGGCGCAACCCGTGATGCAGGCCTTGGCGCAGCACGCCGGTGCGCACAACTGGCCTGGCAATGTCCGAGAGTTGGAGAACGTTGTGGAGCGCTTGGTCGCTTGCGCGGCGGCCCAACCTTGGCGCGAATCAGTTGCCAGTC
>JBDKHX010000358.1:0-2815 GCA_039797415.1 Pseudomonadota bacterium
GGCGTGCTGGCCTGCCTGGAACAAAGCACGGGCGAAATCACGGTGGAAGAAGCCACCCGCGTCAAAGCCAAGGGCTGCATTGACCGCATGCTCGACTTCGTCGCCCAAAACCCAGCTGCTATCACCAAGCCTGCCCAAGGCTTCGTCCCTAACATCGGCACTGCCTGATCTGCGATTCATCATGTTTGATCACAACGAAACCCTGACCGAAGCCCGCAACCGCAACATCCACGACGCTTTGTTTGAAGACGTCGGCATTTGCGACTGGACGGCCAAACTGGTGCCCGCCACGCAACGTGTCAAAGCCCGTTTGCTGGTTCGTGAACAAGCCATCTTGTGCGGCCGCGATTGGCTGGAAGGCACCCTGTTCAAGCTAGACCCTCAAGCCACCGTGACCTGGGCTTATGCCGAAGGCGACCTGATGAAGGCTGACACCGAGGTGTGCCTGATCGAAGCCAATGCCCAAGCGCTGTTGACGGCCGAGCGTCCCAGCATCAACTTCTTGCAGACCTTGTCGGCCGTGGCCACCCTGACCTGGCAACACATGCAAGCCATTGCGGGCGCATCACCTAATCCGCGCGGCTGCGTGGTGCTGGACACCCGCAAGACCTTGCCCGGCCTGCGCCTGGCCCAGAAGTACGCCGTGCGTGTCGGTGGTGGCGCCAACCAGCGTCTGGCCCTGTACGACGGCATCCTGATCAAAGAAAACCACATTGCAGCCGCTGGCAGCGTCACCGGCGCCCTGCGTCAGGCTCAAAACCTGGTGGCTCAACAAAGCCCCGAACTGCGTGATCACATCACCATCCAGGTTGAAGTGGAAACCTTGGATCAATTGCGTGAAGCCTTCGCGGCTGACGCAGTCAGCGTGTTGCTGGACAACTTCACCGAAGACATGATGCGCCAAGCCGTGGCCATCAACCAGGAAATGACTCAGGGCCACGCCTTGCTGGAAGTCTCCGGTGGCGTGACCTTGGATCAACTGCGCGGCATTGCAGCCACCGGCGTTGACCGAATTTCCATTGGCAAGCTGACCAAGGACGTCAAGGCTGTGGACTTCTCTTTGCGCGTGCTGGAACGCATTGGTTGAGATGCGGCAAAACTAAGGGGCAAGGTCGGCGGTTTTTCACGCCACAAAAACTGCCCCTTGGTTCAAACTGGCGTTCTATTCGTGGAGCGACCACCCATGCCTGCCGATTTCACCTCTTTGCGCAATTACTACGAACATCCGGTCGTCGATGCCGTGATGGCTGCGGCCCCTCACTACCCCATGCTGGGTGAAGAAGAGCTGCCAGACGTGGCCTGCGTGGCCTTGAACCGCTTGCCGACCCGCTACATTCGGCACCAGGTTGACCTGGCCTTTTACTTGACCGAAAAAGAGCGCCAAGAAAACGAAAAGCAAGTGAACGAAGCCGTCAGCTACGCTTTTGAATTTGTTCAAGCCCGCGTCGCCATGCGCGCACGCCGCTGATCAAGCTGCGCGCTTTCATCAGCTTTCAAGCGCTTGGCTGGCTCAGGGCAGCCAGGCGTCTCGCTTTTTGGGCTTCTTGCACAAAATCGTCGGGAAGCTGACCGGCAAGGTTCGCGGGTAATCGCGGCTGAAATGCAGGCCGCGGCTTTCCTGGCGCGACAAGGCTGAACGCACGATCAACTCGGCGCAATCCACCAAGTTGCGCAGCTCCAGCAAGTCACGCGACACGCGGAATGCCGCGTAGTAGTCGTCAATCTCGCTGCGCAGCAATTTGATGCGATGCAGTGCGCGCTCCAAACGGCGCGTCGTGCGCACGATGCCCACGTAGTTCCACATCAGCAAACGCAACTCGTCCCAGTTGTGCGCAATCACCACCTCTTCGTCTGCATCTGAGACTTGGCTGTCGTCCCAGCTCGGCAGCTTGGGCACAGACTCCGGGATTTGGGACTGGATGTCCTCTGCGCAGGTGCGGCCCAGCACCACGCATTCCAACAGAGAATTGCTGGCCAAACGGTTGGCGCCATGCAAGCCTGTGTAGGTGGTCTCGCCCACGCCATACAAGCCAGGCAAGTCGGTGCGGCCATGCAGGTCGGTCACCACCCCACCGCAGGTGTAGTGGGCTGCAGGCACCACCGGGATCGGTTGTTTGGCGATGTCGATGCCCAAAGACATACAGCGCGCGTAAATGGTGGGGAAGTGCTCTTTGAGGAAAGCTTCGCCCAGGTGGGTGGCATCCAGCAGCACGTAATCCAGACCGTGCTTCTTCATTTCGAAGTCGATGGCACGGGCCACGATGTCACGCGGCGCCAACTCGCCACGCTCATCATGCTCAGGCATGAAGCGGGTGCCATCAGGCAACTTCAGCAAGCCACCCTCGCCTCGCAAGGCTTCGGTGATCAAGAAGCTGCGCTCTTGCGGGTGATACAAGCAAGTGGGGTGAAACTGGATGAACTCCATGTTGGCCACCCGACAACCGGCGCGCCAGGCCATGGCAATGCCGTCGCCCGTTGAGGTGTCTGGATTGCTGGTGTAGCGATACACCTTACCCACGCCGCCTGTGGCCATGACAACGGCCGAGGCCGCAATGGTCTCAACCTTGTGGTTCTCAATGTCCAGCACGTACACACCGTGGCAACGGGGTTCTTGCTCGGTGAGCAAACTGCCACTGCGTTTGAGGTGGCGGTTGGTGATCAGGTCGATGGCCAGCCACTTTTCACGCAAAGTGATATTGGGGTGTTGCTTGACCTTGTCCAGCAACACGTCGTGAATGGCCTTGCCGGTTGCGTCAGCGGCATGCGCAATGCGTCGCACGGCGTGCCCACCCTCGCGCGTCAAATGCAAGCCCAA
>JBDKHX010000359.1:0-3078 GCA_039797415.1 Pseudomonadota bacterium
GACCTTGTCATGGGGCAGATTCAACGCACGCATGGCCAGCATCGTGACCATGGCAAAGGCCTCGTTGATCTCGAACAGATCCACGTCAGCCGTTGTCCAGCCGGACTGGGTCAAGACTGACTCAATGGCCTTGATCGGTGCCGATGGGAATCGACCCGGTGTGGATGCGTTCGTGCTGTGCGCCACGATGCGGGCCATCGGTTGATAGCCAGCTTGGGCCGCTACGCTGGCCCGCGTCAACACCAAAGCCGCTGCACCGTCTGAAATAGAAGCCGAACTGGCGGCGGTGATCGTGCCTTCTTGGCCCTTGGCACCAAATGCCGCTTTGAGCTTGGGGATCTTGTCGGGTTGGCATTGGCCAGGTGTCTCGTCCACATCCACGGCGGTGACTTGGCCTTTCACGGCGACGTCTACAGGCGTGATCTCATGCGCAAACATGCCGCTGTCGACGGCATATTGCGCGGGCATCTTGCAGGCCATCAAAGAACATGTGGTCCAGTGTGCGGCCATGGCCCAGTCGCTGCCCCTTGCGCTCGGCTGGCAGCAGGTAGGGCGCATTGCTCATCGATTCCATGCCCCCGGCCACCAAAAACTTGGCCGACTCGGCTTTCAGCAGGTCATGGGCCAGCATCACCGTCTTCATGCCTGAGCCACACATCTTGGTCAGGGTGGTGGCGCCCACTGATTCAGGCAAGCCGGCACCCAGCGCCGCTTGACGCGCAGGTGCTTGGCCCAAACCAGCCATCAAGCAGCAGCCCATGTAGACCTCGTCTATCTGGTCTGGCGGCACGCCGCTATCCGCCACCGCAGCACGAATGGCCGCTGCGCCCAACTTGGGCGACGCCAACGACGACAGCGCACCTTGAAAGCCCCCAATGGGCGTGCGGCGTGCGGCCAGGATGACGATGGGATCTTGTGAGGCCATGGTGTTGTCCTTCACTTGGCGGCCATGCGCAAAGAGCCATCAATGCGGATGACCTCGCCATTCAGATACTCGTTCTCGACGATGCTGCGCACCAGTGCGGCATATTCAGCCGGTTTGCCCAGGCGGGAAGGGTGGGGCACCGTCGCGGCCAATGAGTCCTGCACCTCTTGCGGCAGGCCCATCAACATCGGCGTCTCAAAAATGCCGGGGGCAATGGTCATGACCCGGACCTGCTCGCGCGCCAGATCACGTGCAGCTGGCAAGGTCATCGCCACCACGCCGCCCTTGGACGCGGCATACGCAGCTTGCCCCATCTGCCCATCAAAAGCGGCAACCGATGCCGTGTTGATGATCACGCCTTTGGATGCGCCCTCTTCGGCGGCGCCTGATGCCACAAACGCGGGCACCGCCAGGCGCATCATGTTGAAGGTGCCGATCAGGTTGATCGTGATCGTGCGGGTGAAGGCCTCCAGCGATGCGGGGCCGTTCTTGGTCAAAATCTTTTCTGCCGAGGCAATGCCCGCGGCATTGACCAGCACATCCAGTCGACCAAATCGCTCCATCGCCATCTGCACGGCGGCTTGGCCACTGGCTTCGTTGCTGACGTCGGTTTTGACGTGCACCCAACGACCTTCCCATTCGGCTTGGGCCCAGCCCTCGCGTGGGGCGTTCATGTCCGCAATCACCACCCGGGCGCCTGCGTCCAGCGCCATCTTGGCCGTGGCGGCACCCAGGCCCGATGCGCCACCTGTGATCAAACACACTCGATTGGCGATGTTCATGTTTTGGTCCTCAAAAATGCTGAGCCAACGCGGCCCTTCCATTCAGTCTAGGAAAGGCCGGCCCTGGCGCCGATGCTCATTTCCGTCAACTTGACTGAACGGCTTCGTCAATGCAAGAGGCAGAATCACAGCTTCATGAAAGTCGAACGCGGCACCATCTCCATCCACTTTGTGCAAAACGCCCTGCGTTGTGTGCAGGAGCGGCGCATGGACGTCGACGGCTTTTTGCAGCGTGCTGGCATTCCCTTGCACCATTTGCATGAGCCCTTGGCGCGGGTCTCCCCAGATCAATTTGGCGCGCTTTGGCTGGACATCTCCCAGCGACTGGATGACGAGTTTTTTGGCCTGGACCGGCACCCCATGCGGCCCGGCAGCTACGCCTTGATGTGCCACAGCGCATTGGGCAGTGACAACCTGGCCCACGCCCTCAAACGCATCCTGCACTTTCTCGGGGTGGTGCTGGATGACTTGCGGGGCGAGCTGCTAGTGCAAGACGGTCAGGCCCACATTCGGGTTGTGGTTCGTGCCTCGGCCAAACCCATGTTCGCCTACGCCACCTATTTGATGATGGTGTTCAGCCTGTCATGCTGGTTGGTGGGGCGGCGTATTCCTGTGACATCTGCTGCATTTGCTTGCGCGGCAGATGACGTCAGGCTGCCGGCTGGCGTCACTTACGAGGGCGAATACCGCGTTCTGTTTTGCGAGAACCTGGCGTTTGACCAAGACTGCACGGTGCTCAGTTTCCCAGTTTCGTACCTGAAGTTGCCTGTGGTTCAAGACAGCCAGTCTGTCAAACAGTTCTTCAGGGAGATGCCAGCCAAGCTGCTGGTCAAGTACCGCAACCCCAAAAGCTGGGCCGCCAAAGTCAGGCGCTACCTGCGCAACACCTCGCCTGCTGAATGGCCGGATGCCGATCAGATGTGTGCCAGCCTGAACGTGTCAGAGGCCACTTTGCGTCGTCGGTTGAAGGAAGAGGGGCACACCTACCAAACCCTCAAAGACAACGTGCGCCGGGATCAGGCCATTGCGGCCCTACAAGATGGCAAGCGCAGCTTGGCCGATGTGGCGGCTGATTTGGGCTTTGCCGAGCCCAGTGCGTTTTACCGGGCCTTCAAAAAGTGGACCGGCGGACGACCGTCTGATTACCGGGGTTAAACGACCGACGAACACCTGTTTGTGGTGGTGCCGCAACGAAATTCGCCCTAAATGCCCCCCACTGCGGGTGGGTAAATCGTGAAATCTGCACGGTTTTTGCGTGTTGCGCACCAGAATGGCGCCCGAGGGTTTCTCCTGTTCGGGTGAAACCTGTATTCATCCAAGGAGAAACGCAATGTTTGCAAAGAATGTTTTGGTTGCAGCCGCAGCCCTGGT
>JBDKHX010000360.1:0-2813 GCA_039797415.1 Pseudomonadota bacterium
GTTTGAGCACGACATCGGCATCCTGTTCAACGACAAGGAGCGTTTTGATGTCGAAGAGTATTGCGTCAGCGAAGGCTGGATCAAAGTGCCTGTGGGCAATAAGGTCGACCGCAAAGGCAAGCCTCTGCTGATCAGCCTAAAGGGCAAGGTCGAAGCCTTCTACAAGTGATCTAGTTGGCCGCAGATTGATCCAGCATCTTCAAGACCTCTGTGACCTTGATCGGCTTGGTCATGTAACCATGTGCACCAGCAGCCATCTCCGCATCGACATGGCTGGCTGATGCATCAGCCGACACCACGACCACTTTGGCATCCTTGAGTGCCTCAATCTGACGCAAGCGGTGCAACACGCCAACACCCTGCGCGTCGGGCAAGTTCAAATCCAACATCACCAGCTTGGGACGCAGTCTTGCGGCCAAGGCCTCGCCATCAGCCATGCTGGTGGCCACATGCACTTGGCAACCCGGCCTCAGCGCGACCACATCACTCATCAGTCGCGCATTGACATCGTTGTCCTCGATGTACAGAACGTCGAGTGACTGCCCATCTGCCGCGGGCACCCTATCAACCGCATCCGCGGGGGGGGCACGATCTGCGTGGCACCCATGGCTGCCCTGACCAGCGGCACATCAAAACGGCTACCCTGACCTGGTGTGCTTTGAACAGACAAGGGTGTCCGCAATTCATGGCTCATGCGTGACAAGAACATGGACTTGGCCTGACTACCCGCCTCAGCCACTTGCCGCTGCACCTCCAGGCTCGCGGCTCTGGCGCGGGCTTGGTCCAGTGCCTTGCGGTGACTGATGTCGACAACCGAGGCCAGACAAGTTTGCGCATCAGGCGACAGTGCCGCTTCAACCAAAACGATATAGGGCGCATCTCGCTGCCCAACCAACTCCATCTCGTCCGATTGGTGCTGCCTTGTCGTGAACACACGCTGTAGCAAGGCTTCAAATCGCATCAAAGTGGCCGCCGTCATGAACCGCCTGAATCGCTGCCCGACCAACAAGCGGGCATCCAGGCCAAGCAACCTCGATCCAGCCGCATTGGTATTGAGGATCACACCCGTTCTGTCGAAGGTGAAATAACCCACAGGCGAGAACTCATACAACTCTGTGTACTGCGCCAAAGCGCGCTCAGCCACCAGTCGCGATTGCAACAACTCCTCGTTTTGCAGCTCCAATTCGACTTGGTGTACCTGCAACTCATGCAACAAGCGCATGGCTTCATCAGATGCGCTGTCATCTCGGCTCGCCAGGGGCACCGCATTCAGACGGCCCTCTGCACGCTGCCGCAACAGCGCAGCGTGACTCAACTCATGATGCGACATGCCGATAGCCCTAAATTTGAAGTGGTCATCTTCAGGCAGGTCAGGCTGTTGCCTTCAGATCGTTATCCCCTAGCTTGCCAATGTCGTCCAAGCTGGTCTGTGCGGCCACGCACTCAATGAATCGGTGAGATCACCAGCGTATCATCGACCAAGGACCTCGCTGCGCACCACCTTCCGCACCCCGCGGCCCCCACGCTTCACATCGTTGGCATTGGCGCCTCGGCCGGCGGCTTGGCAGCCATCGAAGCGTTTCTCCAGAATGTCTCCATCGACTCGGGCGCGGCCTACATCGTCGTCCAACACTTGGACCCCACGCAAAAGGCTGTGCTGGTTCAGTTGCTTCAAAAAGTCACCCAACTGCAGGTTCAAGAGGTCACCTCGTCTATGGTGATCGAGCCCAATCACGTCTATGTCATCCCGCCCAACAAAGAACTGAGCATCGCCGAAGGCCGCCTGATGCTGCGCCCTCCGTCCGAGCCTCGAGGGCTGCGCCTGCCGATCAATGTGCTGTTCTCATCCATGGCGCAATCACTGGGATCACAAGCCATTGGCGTCGTGTTATCCGGCATGGGTTCTGACGGCACACAAGGGTTGCGAGCCATCCAAGCGGTCGGAGGACTCACACTGGTGCAAGAGCCCGCATCAGCGCAATTCGACGCCATGCCGACCAGTGCCATTGCTGCGCAATGTGTCGACATCGTGGCCAAACCGGAAGAGATGCCATCACGCATCGCACTGACGCTGAGCCAACAAGACACTCAGATGCGAACCCGGGCGCACGAGGATGTGCCGGCTGGTCTGCCGACGACGCTGCAAACGATCATTGATCTGATTCAACAACGCACAAGACACGACTTTTCACTTTACAAGCCCAGCACCGTCACCCGCCGGGTCGAACGTCGCATGGCCATCCATGGGCTGGCCTCGCTCAAAGCCTACGGGGACTTCCTGTCCCAGAACCCGCAGGAAATTGACCTGCTGTTCAAAGAGCTGCTGATCGGCGTCACCAGCTTCTTTCGCGATCCTGCCGTGTGGCAACACCTGCGCGACGTCACCTTGCCGGACCTCCTCAACCGTCGAGGTGCCCAGACTCAATTTCGCGCCTGGGTCATCGGATGTTCGACCGGTGAAGAGGCCTACAGCCTTGCCATGGCCTTTGCCGAAGTCCGGCAACGCATGCCCCAGCATTTCTACTGCAGCCTGCAGATATTCGCCTCTGATCTCAGCCCAGACGCCATCGCCACAGCACGGACTGCCAGGTATCCACTCAGCGCGGCAGAGACCCTTCAGCCAGATCAAGTCAAAGACTTTTTCACCCAACAAGACAGTGCTCTGAGCATCAACAAAGCCATTCGAGACATGGTGCTATTCGCCCAACACGATGTTGTGCTGGATCCCCCCTTTACCAAACTCGACATCCTGTGCTGCCGCAACGTCCTCATCTACTTTGACGCCACGCTTCAAAAGCGGCTGCTACCCTTGT
>JBDKHX010000361.1:0-2812 GCA_039797415.1 Pseudomonadota bacterium
TTGCTGGCGCGAATGGCGTCGCTGGCATCGGATGGGCTGTGGAAGACGGCGCTGACCATGGGGTGCTCCTGTTCAGCGTCTGAAGAGTGAAGGCATGCGCATGGCCTGCCTGATTCGATGTCTGCAAAAAGGTGGCCGTCGGGGCCATCCATCTTGTGGATGACCTGGTCAATCGATCTGTTGATCGTTTGCCGGTGCCTTGAATGTGTATCAGGCGCCCCGGGCGGGCCGGTCTCAGCGGGACTCAGTGGAAATCGCGAAACGCTCGAATCAGGCAGGTTGCACAAAACTTAGGCATGAGATCAAACCTTGATCTTGAAACCGTCGGCATATTTCTTGGGGTCCTTGCCATCCCAAACCGTGCCGTCGATCAGCTTGCTGGTGCGAATCAACTCCTTGGGAACGCTCACCCCCATGGCGCTGGCCGCTTCCTTGTACAAATCAACCTTGTTGACCTGCTTGGCGATGGCCATGTAGTCAGGGTGATCTTTCAGCAAGCCCCAGCGTTTGTGCTGGGTCAGGAACCATGTGCCATCACTCAAATACGGGAAGTTGACCTTGCCGTCATTGAAGAACTTCATGTGGTTGGGGTCATCCCAGGTCTTGCCCAAACCATTTTGATAACGACCCAAGATGCGTTGGTTGATGGCATCAACGCCCGTGTTGACGTACGACTTGGCGGCGATGGTTTCAGCCATCTTCAGCTTGCTTTGCAAACCGGCGTCAATCCATCGGCTCGCTTCCAATACCGCCATGATCACGGCGCGTGCCGTGTTGGGATACTTCTTGGTGAACTCATCGGTGCAGCCCAAAACCTTCTCAGGGTGGTCCTTCCAGATGTCTTGGGTTGTCGCTGCGGTGATGCCGATGCCATCCATGATGGCGCGATGGCCCCAGGGTTCGCCCACGCAAAAACCGTCCATGTTGCCCACGCGCATGTTGGCAACCATCTGAGGTGGGGGTACTGTAATCGCCTTGGCATCTTGGAAGGGATTAATGCCAGCCGATGCCAACCAGTAGTACAACCACATGGCGTGTGTGCCGGTTGGGAAGGTTTGCGCGAAGGTGTACTCGCGCTTTTCTCTTGCCATGAGCTTTGCCAGCGTTGGGCCATCCACTGCGCCTTTGTCCGCAAGCTTTTTTGACAGGGTGATGGCTTGACCGTTGTGGTTCAAATTCATCAAAACGGCCATGTCCTTCTTGGGTCCGCCAACACCCATTTGTACGCCATAAATCAGGCCGTACAACACATGCGCCATGTGCAGGTCGCCGTTCACCAATTTGTCGCGCACGCCAGCCCACGATGCCTCCTTGGAGGGCACGATCTTGATGCCGTACTTTTTATCAAAGCCCAAAACAGATGCCATCACGATGGATGCGCAATCGGTCAGGGGGATGAAGCCGATCTTGACTTCTTCCAACTCCGGCTTGTCAGAGCCAGCGGCCCAAACCGTATGCTGGAGACCTGGTACAGCGCCGGCGGCACTGGCGGCAGCTGCAGATTTCAAGATGGTGCGGCGGGTCATTTTCAGATCCTGCGAGTTCATGGTGCAAAGCTTTCCTGTTTGAAAAACAAAAAAGGCGTCGTCGTCGCTGTCACCGTTTTGAAAACGGATCCACGCTTCGATGACACCTTTGTCGGAAGCTCGGGCCCCAACGTTGGGGCCCAAGGCACGCAAAGTCGCCATTGACTTTGCTTGTCATGGGTAACGCAAACGGTGTGCCAGTTTTTTTGCACCGCATTGGCGCCCTATCTGGCGCGCGGTAGAGATGATGTTGATCTCAGCCTAGAAGATCGGCCGCATCAATCAATCGCTGGGCTATTTCGGACAGCTTGATGCCTTTGTCCATGGCCGCTTTACGAAGGCGCGCGTAAGCCTCTGGTTCGGTGAGCCCTTGCCGAGTCATCAGCAAGCCCTTGGCACGGTCGATCACCTTGCGGTCTTCCAGTTGTGTGCGAGCATCCGCCAGTTCCGCGCGTAGCTTTTCTTCGTGCTCAAAGCGGGCCAATGCGACCTCGATCACGGGCTTGATGCTCTCCGATGGCAAGCCGGCCGCCACGTAAGCAGACACGCCGGCGGCAATGGCTCGCCTGACGTGACTGGTGTCTTCTTCTGCAGAGAACAAGACAATCGGGCGTCGCTCGTCACGTGTCGCAATGACCACATGCTCCAAGATATCCCGTCCTTGCGACTCGGCATCCACCACGATCATGTCAGGCTGAATCTGAGCAATCCGATCTGGCAAAAAGGCATCGCCAGGCAGGGTTGCCACGACGTTGTATCCCGCTTCCAGCAGGGCAAGACGCAGCACCCGCGTGCGCTCAACCTCTGCCACCTCGTCATCATCCATTTCCGTTGACAAGGTCACGGGTAGAACGATGACAACTTTCAGATGTGCTGCGGGCTTCATGGCCGCCATCATGCAACAACTACGCCCGCCACTACACTTGCAACATGTCCGATGTTGCTCAATTGAACGTTTCTGACCGCCTCATCTTGGGGGTGGAGTCATCCTGCGATGAAACTGGCGTGGCCTTGGTGTCTGTGCCCGCTGATGGTGCGGTGCGCTTGCTATCGCACGCCTTGCACAGTCAGATTGATATGCACCAGGCCTACGGCGGTGTGGTGCCGGAATTGGCTTCGCGCGACCACATCCGCCGCGTGGTGCCATTGGCGCGACAGGTCATGGCTGAGGCCGGGCGATCGTTGGCTGATGTCGATGTGATCGCCTTTACTCAGGGCCCCGGTTTGGCTGGCGCCTTGTTGGTCGGCTCAGGCGTGGCCTGCGCACTGGGTGTGGCTTTGAACAA
>JBDKHX010000362.1:0-3154 GCA_039797415.1 Pseudomonadota bacterium
CGGGCCGAGCGCTGGGCCGATTGGTGGCGCCACAACATATCCGGCCTGGCGGCCAACATTTCGCTGGGCTTCATGCTGGGCTTGATCCCGGTATTTGCCAAATTTCTGGCGCTGCCGCTGGATGTGCGCCACGTGACCTTGTCGACCGGCCAGATCATGGCCGCCCTGGGCACCTTGGGCTGGCCCGCCTTGTACGAGCCCACCTTCTGGTGGTGTGTGGCGGCCATCCCCGTCACCGGCATGCTCAACGTGGGCGTCAGCTTTGCTTTGGCATTGCGCGTGGCCATTCGATCACGCGGCGTCCAGGTCAAAGATCGTGGCCGCCTGTGGCGCGCGATGGGCCGCCGCCTGTTGACTCAGCCTTTGAGCTTTGTGCTGCCACCGCGTGAGGCATCATCGGCATCCAAAGGTGATGATGCGGGCTGATCCACCTCTTGATCTGTGACGATTTCGCCTTGTTGGCGACCTGAGAACATCGTCCACCACACCAAAAAACCCAGAACACCCAGCGCACCCAGCGCTTCCAGCACAATCAGCCACATGATGGTTTCGTTTTCAGAAGAAAAAAGTCAGCCCGGCCTGACGCGGCCCGCGCTGTGCGCCTTGGCGATGATAGTGGCCTTGTTGGCGGCATGCTCGTCTACGCCGCTGGGCCCACCCGCACCGATCACCACCCCCGGCCAAAAGGGGACCAGCCCGATTTCGCGCCCCAGCGCCCCGATCCCGACACCCGGCACCGCTACACCGCAAGCCGATGGTTTGGGTGGTTTGCTGCGCCCCAAATCCCATTGGGTCAGCGCGCAGTGGTCGGACATACCCGGCTGGTATCAAGATCGACTCAAGGACTGGTGGCCTGCCTGGCAAAAAAGCTGCGCCAAACCGGCGCCGTCCTGGGCCAGCGTTTGCCAGCAATCCAAACAATTGGGCCCACAACCTGACGAGGTTCAACTGCGCCTGTTTGTACAGGCCAAGTTCCAACCCTGGCGCGTGACCACTTTTGAAGGGCAAACCAATGGCCTGCTGACGGGCTACTTTGAACCCATGCTGGAAGGTAAACGCCAACCCGATGCGCGTTACCCATACCCGCTGCACCGCGCCCCAGCCGACCTGGGTCAACGCAAGCCGCACTACACCCGGGCTGAGTTGGACACATCGGTAGATGGCCGCGCCGCCATTGCTGGCCGCGAGCTGGCTTATCTGTCTGATCCGCTGGACGTGCTCCTCATTCAGGTGCAGGGTAGCGGTCGAGTCAAGCTGCTGGACGAACCCGGCCCCGGCGGACAACCCAAAGTGGTGCGCCTGGCTTTTGGCGGACACAACGATCAGCCTTATCAATCGGTGGCCCGCTGGTTGGTCGACCAGGGCTTCATCACCTTGGAACAAGCCTCCTGGCAGGCCATCAAAAACTGGGCGGCCCAAAACCCCGCCCGGGTGCCCGAGATGATGCGCGTGAACCCACGGGTGGTGTACTTCCGCGAAGAGGTGTTGTCCGACCCCGATTCAGGCCCCAATGGTGCCCAAGGTGTGCCGCTGACACCGGGCCGCTCCATTGCCGTGGATGTGGACAGCGTGCCGCTGGGCACGCCCGTCTGGCTGGATACGACCTATCCACAGGCCTGGAGCGCCAACCCCCTGCCCGCCACACCCTTGCAACGCTTGGTGATGGCCCAGGACAAGGGCGGCGCCATCACCGGCGCCGTTCGGGCTGACTACTTCTGGGGTTGGGGCGACGATGCCCTGGCCCACGCGGGCCGCACCAAACAGGCTTTGTCTGTCTGGGTGCTGTGGCCTGCCAGCCCCTGAACGGATCAATAAGTCTTGTAGGGCAAGAACTTGCCCGACATCGTGATGCTCACCCGGTCGCCAGCGGGGTTGGGCTCACGTTGCAAGTCCATTTTGAAGTCGATGGCACTCATGATGCCGTCGCCGAACTCTTCGTGGATCAGGGCTTTGAAGGTGGTGCCATACACGCTGATCAGCTCGTAAAACCGGTAGATCAATGGGTCGGTGGGCACCGATGTGGGCAATGAGCCCTTGTAAGGCACCTCTTGCAGCCACAGACGGGCCTCGTCTGGCAAATCAAAGATGTCGCCCAAAATGGCTGCCTGTTCGGGCGTCAAGGTCATCTGGCCCAAGCAGGCTGCGGTGACCCATTCTTTGCTCAAGCCCACTTTGGTGGCCACATCGGCCCATTTGAGGCCTTTTTTGACTTTGGCTTGAACAATCAGGTCGGTAACGTCTTCTCGGTTCATGCGGGGGCTCCTGTGTCAGACATCGCCATGCCGGTGCATGGCGTTCCAACACAGTATAGCAATCAGCGTGCCACCGTGCCCAACGTGGTCGACAAGACCTGAGCCAATGCCGTGTGCGCCTGTGCCGCCTCGGGGATGAAGCGGTTCATGTTGATGAAGTCGTGCAGCACCCCGGGCCACACGCGCACCTCGGTGGGCACGCCCGCTTCACGCAGTTTTTGGGCATACATCTGGCCGTCGTCATACAGCGCATCACATTCGGCCAGGCCAATCCATGCGGGGGCCACACCTTGGTGCTGGGCGTGAATGGGCTCGCGGCGCCAGTCGATCGGCTCGTCTTTGACTCGGGCATTGATCTCGAACCAGCGCATCAACTCAGCCGTCAGCAAGGCCCCTTGCGAGAACTGCTTGAAGGACTCGGTCTGCATGGAGCGTTGCACCGAAGGGTAGAACAACACCTGCAAGGCCAGAGGGATGCCAGCGTCACGCGCCATCAAAGCACTGCTGGCAGCCAGGTTGCCACCGGCGCTGTCGCCCCCCACGGCCAAACGGCTGCCAACCACTGCACGGCGGCAAAGCAGTCATCCAGACAGGCGGGGTATTTGTGCTCCGGTGCCAGGCGGTATTCGAGGGCCACCACGGCCACGCCGCTTTGCGCCACCACAGACCGGCACATGGCTTCCGCCGTATCGATGCCGCCCACGACAAAGCCACCCCCGTGCATCCACAGCATGACAGGCAGCAAGGCATCGTGCGGGCCACGCGCTTGGGGCGCCCACAAGCGGGCACGCATCAGGCCGGCAGGGCCGGGGATCAAGAAGTCTTCCACACGCGGCACATGGGCCCGCCCGCCTTCCATCGCCCCCACGCTGGAGCTGTAGGCACGCCGCGCTTGCTCCACC
>JBDKHX010000363.1:0-2801 GCA_039797415.1 Pseudomonadota bacterium
CTGGCCGCTTCTTGGATGCGGTCTGCGTCATACAGCAACACGCCCAGGTAACGGATACGGCCGACACAGGTCTCAGAGCAGACTGTGGGTTGACCGGCTTCGATACGGGGGTAGCAGAAGATGCACTTCTCGGCCTTGCCAGATTGCCAGTTGTAGTAAATCTTCTTGTAAGGGCAGCCGCTCACGCACATGCGCCAGCCGCGGCACTTGTCCTGGTCGATCAGCACAATGCCGTCTTCTTCACGCTTGTAGATCGAACCCGATGGGCACGATGCTACGCAAGCGGGGTTCAGACAGTGCTCGCACAGGCGAGGCAAGTACATCATGAAGGTGTTTTCGAACTGGCCGTAGATGTCCTTTTGAACATCGTCGAAGTTCTTGTCCTTGCTGCGCTTGCTGAACTCACCACCCAGGATTTCTTCCCAGTTCGGACCCCATTCGATCTTTTCCATGCGCTTGCCTGTGATCAGGCTGCGTGGACGAGCGGTTGGAGGTGCCTTGGTCTTCGGGGCCGACTGCAGGTGGTCGTAGTCGAAGGTGAAGGGCTCGTAGTAGTCGTCGATCTCTGGCAAGTTGGGGTTGGCAAAGATCTTCATCAACAAGCTCAGCTTGCCGCCTTGGCGGGGCTGAATCTTGCCGTCTGGCTTGCGAATCCAGCCGCCGTTCCACTTGTCTTGGTTTTCCCATTCTTTGGGGTAACCAATGCCGGGCTTGGTTTCAACGTTGTTGAACCAGGCGTATTCGACGCCAGGGCGACTGGTCCAGACGTTCTTGCAGGTTACCGAGCAGGTGTGGCAACCAATGCACTTGTCCAGATTCAGGACCATGCCGATTTGTGCACGGATTTTCATGCGTGTACTCCTTGGTTTGAAGACTCGTCATCGAGCCAGTCAACCTTGTTCATCTTGCGCACCACCACGAATTCATCGCGGTTGGTACCAATCGTGCCGTAGTAGTTGAAGCCGTAGCTGAACTGGGCGTAACCACCGATCATGTGTGTGGGCTTGAGCACCACACGGGTCACCGAGTTGTGGATACCACCGCGAGTGCCTGTGATTTCCGAACCTGGTGTGTTCACGATCTTTTCTTGAGCGTGGTACATCAAGACCATGCCGTTGTTCACACGTTGGCTGACCACTGCACGCGCAGCAATCGCGCCGTTGGTGTTGAACAGTTCAACCCAGTCGTTGTCCACAATGCCTGCGCTCTTGGCATCGTCTTCGCTCAACCAGATCACCGGACCACCACGATTGAGCGTGAGCATCAACAGGTTGTCGGTGTAGGTCGAGTGAATGCCCCACTTTTGGTGTGGCGTGATGAAGTTGAGCGCAATTTCCTTGTTGCCATTGGGCTTGACGCCCTTGATGTCATCCAAGGTCTTGAGGTCAACCGGTGGGCGATAGGACACGAAGCCTTCGCCGAAAGCAATCATCCATGGGTGATCCATGTAGAACTGCTGACGTCCAGTCAGGGTGCGCCATGGAATCAGCTCATGCACGTTGGTGTAGCCGGCGTTGTAAGACACCTTCTCGCTTTCCAAGCCAGACCAGGTCGGCGAGGAAATGATCTTGCGAGGCTGAGCCTGGATGTCGCGATAACGGATTTTTTCGTCTTCGCGGTGCAGGGCCAGATGGGTGTGGTCACGGCCGGTTTGTTTGCCCAGGGCTTCCCAAGCCTTCACGGCGACATGGCCGTTGGTCTCAGGGGCCAGCATCAGCACCACTTCGGAGGCGTCGATGTCGGACACGATCTTGGGCATGCCTTGGCTGACGCCTTCTTCACGCACGGTGCCATTGAGCTCGCCCAGCGCATGGACTTCGTCCTGCGTGTTCCAGCCAATGCCCTTGCCACCGTTGCCCAGCTTGTTCATCAGCGGGCCCAAGGAGGTGAAGCGCTTGAAGGTGTTCGGGTAGTCGCGCTCGACCACAGCAATCTGCGGTGCAGTCTTGCCGGGGATGAGGTCGATCTCGCCCTTCTTCCACTCTTGCACACCGAATGGCTGAGCCAGCTCGGCCGCGGTGTCGTGCATGATCGGTGTCATCACGACTTCGCGTTCGGCACCCAGGTGACCCACGCAGACTTCGGAGAACTTCTGGGCAAAGCCTTTGTAGATCTCCCAGTCAGAACGGGCTTCCCAGGCTGGATCCACCGCTGCGGACAGCGGGTGGATGAAGGGGTGCATGTCGGACGTGTTGAGGTCGTTCTTTTCGTACCAGGTGGCTGTAGGCAACACGATGTCCGAGTACAGACAGGTGGTGCTCATGCGGAAGTCCAGCGTGACCAGCAGGTCCAGCTTGCCTTCGGGCGCCTGGTTGTGCCATTGCACTTCTTGCGGCTTGGCATCGTTGGGGCCCAGGTCCTTGCCTTGCACACCGTGGGTGGTGCCCAGCAGGTGCTTGAGGAAGTACTCGTGGCCCTTGCCGGATGAGCCCAGGATGTTGGAGCGCCACACGAACATGTTGCGCGGCCAGTTGGCAGGATTGTCCGGATCCTCGCAGGACATCTTCAAGGAACCGTCCTTGAGCGACTGCACTGCGTAGTCCTTGGCATCCATGCCCTTGGCTTGGGCTTCCTTGACCAGATTCAAGGGGTTTGTTTGCAGTTGAGGCGCCGATGGCAACCACCCCATGCGCTCGGCGCGCACGTTGTAGTCGATCATGCTGCCGCCGAACTTGGCCTTGTCAGCCAGAGGCGAGAGCACTTCGTTGACGCCCAGCTTTTCGTAGCGCCATTGATCGGTGTGGGCGTAGAAGAAGCTGGTGGAGTTTTGCTGACGCGAAGGACGGACCCAGTCTGCCGCG